>CAZEIN010000233.1:0-13083 GCA_964512425.1 uncultured Sulfurovum sp. | reverse complement strand
ACGGTATTTGGTGGGATCGAAGAGGATGATATCGAGAGTTTCAAGGTGCTAGATAGTATTGCTCAGGGTGATGATATCCACTCTATTAGAATCGTAGAGTCTATATAAACCCAAACGATGCAATAGAGATTACCAATCTCTCACAAATCATTGGCTCATGGGCATTATGCATCGATGCACCTTTGGGTGCAGCCCAAATACGCTGCAAAGGTGCGTTGTGTTAACGTATCTTCAAATCCTCCTCAATCCTATCAAACCCACTGTTTACATCTGCTTTTGTTGGCTTTTTGGTCAGGTCTATGTAGTAGCTATACTGTAGCGACAAGCCTCTGCGAAGTTCCATTTTGAGATAGCTATTGGGAAACTTGCTTGTGGTTTTGGCTGCTACATTGAAGCGGCTGTTACATTTGATGCCGCTCTTGTAGGAGACATCCAGCATCAGGTCACAGTCATCACCAAAAGAGTAGCGTGCCTTGAGCGTATCACTAATCATTGGCTCTGGAGGAAAAACATTGAGCTTTATGCAGCGGATGGGTGTCTGGGTAATCTGTTTTTTGTAGATCGTGACCAGTGCTTTGTCATCGCAGGCAGTGAGTAGGAGGAGGGCAATGAACCCCATCAAGCTATGTTTCATGTATTTGTCCGAGTGATGTATTTGTTTTGGTGGTAGTATACCCAAATTCCGAAATAGAAATTCATGATTATGCACTATCATCGCATTCAAGGGCTTCGCGTAAAACCATCGCCGAACCTACGGGTGCGACTCAAATTTTACACAAACCCCTTAAATACGAGCATAGCACATATTCAGAGAATTCTATTTCGGGATTTGGGGTATAGCTTGTTGGGGTAAGCACTCATAAGTCAAGCATCAGTAGGATATTGGGCAATGCTATTGCATAATTTGGGTTTAACCACCATTTGTGTAAAATAACACAACTTTATACAAGGATACTTTCCCATGTCAAAACCACTCGAAAATATCGAAGATTTACTCAAATCACATAAACTCAGCGATGAAGACTATACGCATATCAAGCAGATACTTGGTCGTGAGCCCACTATCGTAGAGCTAGGGATATTCTCAGCAATGTGGTCGGAGCACTGTTCGTACAAGTCCAGCACCAAGTACCTCAGAGGATTCCCGACCAAAGCCCCATGGGTGATCCAAGGCCCAGGTGAAAATGCAGGTGTTATTGATATCGGTGGTGGCTATGCTGCGGTGTTCAAGATGGAGAGTCATAATCATCCTAGCTTTATCGAGCCATTTCAGGGGGCTGCGACAGGTGTAGGGGGGATACTCAGGGATGTCTTTACTATGGGAGCACGCCCTGTCGCCAACCTCAATGCATTGCGATTTGGCTCAGTGAATGGCAATAGTGATATCAATAAATATCAACGCCACCTTGTGCGTGGTGTGGTCGATGGTATCGGGAGTTATGGTAACTGCATGGGGGTGCCTACGATTGGTGGTGAGGTGAGTTTTGATGAGAGCTACAATGGCAATATCCTCGTCAATGCCTTTGCTTTGGGTCTGGTCAAAACAGATGAGATCTTCCTCGGCATCGCAGAGGGGATTGGCAATTCGGTCATGTATGTTGGCTCTAAGACTGGTCGCGATGGACTCGGTGGGGCAGTGATGAGCTCTGATAGCTTTACAGAGGAGAGCAAATCACTCAGACCAACGGTACAAGTGGGAGATCCTTTTACAGAGAAGCTCCTACTCGAAGCCTGTCTAGAGCTGTTCAAAACCAAAAAAGAGATCGTTGTCGGTATCCAAGATATGGGTGCAGCAGGACTGACCAGTTCGGCATTTGAGATGGCGGGCAAGAGTGGGGCAGGGATGCGTATGGATCTGGACAAAGTGCCAGCTAGAGAGGAGGGGATGACTCCGTATGATTTCATGCTCTCAGAGTCTCAGGAGCGGATGCTGGTCTGTGTCAAAAAGGGCAGAGAGCAGGAGGTCGTCGATATCTTTGAAAAATGGGATTTGGATGTCGCCATCATCGGAGAGGTGACCGATACGGGTCGTATGGAGCTCTACTGGCATGGAGATTTGGCGTGTGATATGCCTATCGCTCCTGTGAGTGAGGAGGCTCCTGTGCTTGACCGACCCACCAGCCGCCCTGCCTATCTCAATGCAGTCAATGCCAAGAGCGTAGATGCATACCCAGTCATCGCTGACCAAGAAGCCTACGAGACACTCCTCACCTCGCTAGAGATCGTGGACAAGGCATGGGTCTACAATCAGTATGACTCGATGGTACAGACCAATACTATCAAGCATCCTGGTAGCCTCGATGCCTCTGTCATCCGTATCAAGGAGACGGGCAAGGCGCTGGCAATGAGCTCAGACTGCAATCCACGCTACTGCTATATCGACCCCCACAAGGGTGCAGCACTAGCCGTAGTGGAGAGTGGACGAAATGTCGCCATGAGCGGTGCTGTTCCCAAGGCGATTACAGATTGTCTAAACTTCGGTAACCCAGAAAACCCAGAGGTAATGTGGCAGTTTGCCGAGGCGTGTGCAGGGATCAAGGAGGCGTGTGCAGAGCTCTCTACACCCGTAGTGAGCGGTAATGTTTCTCTCTACAATGAGACCAATGGTGTGAGTGTGTTCCCTACACCTGCGATTGCGATGGTAGGAGTCAATGAGGATGAGAACAAAGTCCTGCCCAGCACATTCCAAGAGGAGGGCAACTATGTGGTGCTTTTAGGCGATACCACAGGGGAGTTTGGCGGATCACTCTATATCAAAAAACTTTTTGGTGAGACCACAGGATCTCTGGCAGAGATAGACTACAAAGCAGAGCTAGGGCTCTGGAAACTGGTTATCGAAGCCAATACCAAAGGACTACTCAAAGCAGCCAAAGATGTCAACCTCGGTGGTATCGCTATCGCACTGAGCAAGATGGCGGCACGCTCAGATAGGGGTGTCGTCGCAGAGATTGCTCTAGAGCAGAGCAGAGATATCTTTGATGAGTCACAGGCTCGTGCGATTGTAGAGGTTGGTGAATCTGATTGGGAGGCGTTCAGGGCAATGGCAGAGGAGATTGGTGTCTCTGCGGATATTGTGGGTAAGGTAGGTGGAGATATGGTCAAGATCAATGAGGTGAGCTTGCCACTGGCTAAGGTCAAAGAGGTCTACTTTAACCGCTTTGCAGAGGTCATTGAGCAGGATCTCTAAGGAGGCATAGATGGGAACCATCCACTACCTCTACCGAAAAAAACACGAATCCTATGTGGCTACCTTGCAAGGTGTGGAGACAGAGCATGAGGTGCTCTTTCACCCTTGTGAGACAATGGAGGAGCTGGAATCTATCGATTTTACCGCTGTCTCACATCTGCTCACCACAGGCACACTCCAGGAGCTCAAAGAGATCATGCAGTTTGTCAAAACCCATGCACTCTCACTGGGTATCGTGCCTCTGCCAGAACAACCTAAACTCACCAAGATACTGGATCTCCCTCGCAAGCCAGAGGAGGCATTTCTCCAAGCACTGCAACCTGCCAAACGTAAGATTGATATGTTTTATTGTAATGATGTGCTCGTACTCAATGATGTACGTATCGGCAACTGCTCTACGCTCAAGTCCTTTGAGTACGACTACCTGAATGACTCTCTATGGGTCAGACTCAAACATTTCTGGCAGAGCTGGAGACAAAAAGAGCCACTCAAGCACCATCTCTTTACTGTAAAAACTGCCAAAGAGGATGAGAAGCGTTTCTCAGCAGTAGGGCTCATCGGGCTGGATTATGATAATCGTAGCTGGGTCGCCTCTGCACTCAAACCCAATCTAGGCTCTGGAGACGGGCAGCATATATTGGCTGTATTGGCACCCACTTCACTGTTTCAGTTTTATCTCTCTCAGCCACTCTCCATGCTCATGGGAGGCAAAGAGAAACGCAAACTCCCTCGATCACTGGGATTTATCAAGAGCAACCAGATAGCTATCGACTGCAAAGAGCCCTTGGAGGTACTCATCGATGATAACACCTCGATGCAGACCCCTGTGGAGCTCAGGAGTGAGGAGGATGTGCTGGCTCTGAGTGTGGGTGAGGCATTTTGGGAGCGACAGAGCAGCGTCAAAAGTGACCGTAGCAGTATTCGTCTGGACAATATCCCCAAGGATGATGAGCAGATCACTTATCTCTCCAAGGGAGTACCACTCTTTGAACATGCTTCCAAGGAGCAGTATGCCACACTCTTTGGCTCATTGCGTGAGGAGGGGATGCTGAGCGGCACCTTTATGACACTACTGATACTGGCGACGATGATTGCGACTTTTGGGCTCTTTATCAATTCTGGCTCTGTGATTATCGGTGCGATGCTTCTGGCTCCCCTGATGCAGCCGATTGTGAGTCTCAGTATGGGAGTGCTCAGACAAAACAGTGTCATGCAAACCCATGCGATCAAAACCATCACTATAGGTGTGTTGGCAGTACTCCTCACCGCTGGTTTGATCGCACTGTTTGTGCCTATACAGCGGCTCACTTCTGAAATGGCAGGCAGGCTCTCTCCAACGCTGCTGGATCTATTTGTGGCGATTGTCTCAGGCATGGCGGCAGCCTATGCCAAAAACAATGAAAAAATCATGAGCTCTCTGGCTGGTGTAGCCATCGCTGTGGCACTGGTGCCGCCCATTGCCGTAGCAGGTATCGGGATAGGGTGGGGTGAGTGGAGTATGTTTCTCTCTGCTTTTCTACTCTTTGTGACCAACCTCGTAGGCATTGTGTTGGCTGCGGCGATGACCTTTATGCTGCTGGGTTACTCCCCGATCCAAATCGCTCGCAAGGGGATCGTGACATGGATGTTGATTGTTGCTATCGTAGCTATCCCGCTCTATAGCTCTTTTTCTCAGATGCAGGAAAATGCACGCATACAGAAGCTGCTGACAGATACCTATTTTGTTGTAGGACAGAAGCGACTGGAGCTGAGTCACATAGAGGTACTCAGGCACAAAGGCACAGCCCAGATACGCTGTGAAGTGATCTCCAGTGGCGTACTCACCGACACCGACAAAGCCTACCTCAAGGAGGTCATCACCCAAACTGTGGGTAGAGAGATTGAGATTATCGCGACATTTAGGTATAGACTCTAAAAAGGATTATGATGCAAAAAACCGTATTTTTAAATGGCAGGTACATGTTGGAGAATGAGGCAAAAGTCTCTATATATGACAGAGGATTTTTATTGGCAGATGGTGTCTATGAGGCGGTACCTGTGCTAGAGGGCAAGCTGATTGATGTGGAGCCATTTTTGGAGCGTTTTGATCGGAGTTTATCAGAACTCTCTTTGTCATGGCCGATGCCAGCAGAGGCATATCTAGAGATGTTTAGAGAGCTTATAGAGAGAAATGATATCCGTGAGGGGGGTGTCTATACGCAAGTGACACGTGGGGTGGCTCCACGGATTTTTGAGTTTCCCAAGGATTTGGAGCCTACCTGTATGGCATTTGCTTTTGAGAAGAACATTGTCCATAGCTCTCATGCTCAAGAGGGGGTCAAGGTCGTCACCGTAGAGGATATCCGTTGGAAACGCAGGGATATCAAATCGATTGCACTACTAGGGCAGTGTATGGCAAAAGAGCAGGCAGTAGAGCAGGGTGCCTATGAGGGGTGGATGGTAGAGGATGGGTTTATTACAGAGGGTACCTCCTCCTCTGCCTATATTGTCAAAGAGGGCACTATCATCACCCGACCACTCTCCAGCAGTATACTCTCAGGAGTGAGACGCAAGTTGATCCTAGAGCTGGCACCTCGTCATGGTATCCCCGTAGAGCAGCGACTCTTTACGGTCGAAGAGGCGTATGCGGCAGATGAAGCTTTTCTCTCTAGTGCCACGACAATGGTCTATCCGATTGTAGAGATTGATGGTCATCAGATAGGAGAGGGTAGGCCTGGAATCATTGCTCAAAAGCTTCGAGAACTCTATCTTAGTGAAGCACTTTCACTCACTTAATCATCCTTCTAGTAGTGTAATTATTGTGTTATTTGACAATAATTATGCCCCTTTTCTACACACTGCTATTCTCATGCTATACTAATGTCATAATAGTTTCAAATTCTTTTCGTTTTAACCTTTCCTTTATGTTGAAGTGTTAAAATTATAGAAGTTTGTATGCCCTATTTTTGGCGGATACGACAAAATACTACAGCAGAAAGGAGGAAGTGACTGGTTGATATGGTTTGGTACTATTACCAATAACGAGAGGCTTTTACAATCATCAAAAGGAGAAAATATGAAAAAAATCTTATTAGCAGTTCTGGCAACATTGGTTGCTACGGTAACAACATACGCAGAAGTCCCAGCAGGGGTCAAGGGCAAACAGCTCAAAATGGCATTGGTCAAAGAGTGGGGAACAGGTACCCACATGATCATGCATATCAATGGAGCCAAAGCAGAAGCTGCCAAATATGGTGTCAAGCTGAGTGTGATTGATGCCAACCACAATTTGGCAAAAATGGCAGAGGGAATTGAAAATGCAGTCATTAACAAGATGGATGCGATCCTAATCTCTCATGGTAAAGCAGATGCCTTGACAGGTGCAGTAAAAAAAGCACTGGCAGCGGGTATCCCCGTGATTGTCTTTGACAATGACTTTGCTGTAGATGAAAAAGTAGCCAATGGCAAGCTGGTATCACTCGACCAGTATGACCTCATGATGGGTCTACTCTCTCAAATGGCACTGGTGCAGGCACTCGATGGCAAAGGAAACGTGGTCTATAACCGTGTTGCCAATGTGCCACCTACAGACAAGAGACACCGTATCTGGGAAGGTGGAATACTCCCTACCTATACAGGTATCAAAGTGATCAACACGATTGATTTAGGTACCAATAACCCTATGCCAAAAGCACAAACTGCACTGGAGACACTGCTTACTACTAACAATAATATTGATGCTGTCTATGCAGTATGGGATGAGTATGCAAAAGGGTTCTACAATGCTATCGTAGCATCTGGCAAAAAGATTCCACTTTTTTCTGTAGATATCTCTGATCAAGACTTGGCAATGATGCAGTCTCATCCTGAGGTGTGGAAAGCATCTGCAGCGGTCAACCCTGCAACAGTAGGCAAAGTACAGATCAGATTGGCACTCAAGGCATTGGCAGGTGAGAAAATTCCTAGATACTACTCTATGACACCTGTATTGGTCAAAGCTTCTGATCTTCCTGAGAAGCGTATCAGTATGAAAGAACTCTCTAAGCTCTATCCAGCATGGGGAAGCTCTAGTGATTTTGTTGAGCCTTGGATGGCTGAACTCAAAAAATAGGAGAAAAGTATGTTATCTATGAAGAATATCTCCAAAAGTTTCCCTGGTGTAAAAGCTTTGGAAGAGGTGAATTTCGAGATTCACCCTGGCGAAGTGCATGCATTGGTGGGAGCCAACGGGGCAGGCAAAAGCACCCTCATGAAGATACTCTCAGGAGCCTATAGTGCGACTGAGGGGGAGATTGTCATAGATGACAAATCGGTGGAGATAGCTAACCCCACCGATGCCAAAGCCAATGGCATAGTCATCGTCTACCAAGAGGTAGATACGGTACTAGTGCCACATCTAAGCGTAGCAGAAAATATCATGATGGATCAGATAGTGAGTACCCAGCAGGGACTTTTCATCAACTGGAAAGAGATTTATGCTAGAGCACAGCAGGAGATCGATGCGATTGGGCTCAACATAGAGGCCAAACAGCTCATTAGTGACTTGACACTCTCACAGAAACAGATGGTACTACTCGGACGTGCCGTGTATCAGAAGGCTACTTATTTGTTGCTCGATGAACCTACTGCACCACTCAGTCTCACAGAGACTCAGAAGCTGTTCACGATTATCAAAAAACTCCAAGCAGACGGCATGGGAATTGTTTTTATCTCCCATAGGCTGGACGAGGTTTTTCATATTTGTGACAAAATTACTGTACTCAGAGATGGTAGGCTAGTCGGCACCTATCTCACGCAGGAGAGTAGCATCGACAAAATCGTCGAAGCGATGCTGGGCAAAAAGCTCGACAATGCCTTTCCGCCGACCAAAACAGAGATAGGAGAGACGCTACTGGAGGTCAAAAACCTCAGTGGTGATGGGGGCGTAAATGATGTGAGCCTACATGTTAAATCTGGAGAGATTGTAGGCATCACAGGCTTGGTGGGCGGAGGCAAAACAGAGCTCTGCAAACTGCTCTTTGGTGAAGGGAAAATAAGCCAAGGCGAGATACACCTCCACGGTAAAAAGCTCAAGCTTGATACCCCAACAGAGGCAGTCAAAGCAGGCATCGCTCTGGTACCCGAAGAGCGACGCAAAGAGGGCATCCTGATAGAGGAGAGTATCGCTACGAATCTCACCCTACCTACACTGGACAAAGATTGTACCGCGTCTCTCATACGAGGCAAGCGTGTCAAAACACGCTCCTTGCACGGTATCGAAAAAGTCGGAGTCAAAACACCACATGAGAAACAGTTGGTAGCCAACCTCAGTGGTGGCAACCAGCAAAAAGTAGTCATAGGAAAATGGTTACTCTCAGATGCAGCATTGTTTCTACTAGATGAGCCGACCAAGGGTGTAGATGTGGGCTCCAAGTCCGATATCTATAGTTTGATCTCAGCGTTAGGGGCAGAGCACAAAGGCGTAGTGTATGCCTCATGTGAGTTTAGTGAGATACTGGGTCTCACACACCGTGTCTATGTGATGTACAATGGTACCATCGTCAAAGAGCTTATCACTGCACAGACCAGTGAAGAGGAGCTATTATTTTATTCCACAGGAGGAGCAGAGTTTGGAAAATAAAAAGTTAGATATATTTGGATTTTTTTATAAATATGGTACGATATTGGTGACCATATTGGCGGTGGCGTATTTTTCGCTGACATTGGATAACTTTCTCAATTTTAACAACATGACCAATATTTTTAGGTCTGTCTCTATCGTAGCACTCATTGGACTGGCAATCACTATTTCACTGACGATTGATGGGTTTGATCTGGCTGTGGGGGCTACGGCAGGATTTGCAGCGGTTATTGCTGCTAAGTTCATGGTCATTTGGGGCTATGGTGTGGTGCCAGCAGTGATAGTGCCACTGATTGTGGGTGTGTTTATTGGAATGGTGAATGCTTTTTTAATCATCAAAATCGGTATTCAGGATATGTTAGCAACGCTTTCGATGATGTTCCTGCTCACAGGTATCTCGGTGACCTTCCAAGATGGCTCTGCGATCTATAACTTTATGCCTATTCCTGGTGGAGGGATTGCTGAGTTTACCATGAGCAAGACCTTTCTAGCCATTGGGCAGGGAAAATGGCTGGGGATTCCTATCCCTGTCTATATCATGCTGGTAGTGGCGACACTGGTGCATGTCTTTCTCAACTATACCAAACATGGACGCTACCTCTATATGATTGGAGGCAACCAAGAAGCCGCCAAGCTCTCAGGTATTAAAATCAACCGCTACAAGCTCATTGCGTATGTGATGTCTGGCTTTCTCTCTGCATTGGCAGGTATCGTTCTAGCGGCGCGTCTGGGTTCTGGTGAAGTGGATGCGGGTGCACCCTATCTGATGGATGGAGTGGCTGCGGCATTTGTAGGCTTTTCTGTGCTGGGTACAGGTAAGCCCAATGCTTTTGGTACCTTGCTAGGAGCCCTGCTGATGGGAATCTTGCTCAACGGTCTGGTGATGATGGATTTCCCGTATTATTCACAAGATATTGTCAAGGGTATTGTGCTCCTGCTCGCTCTGGGACTCACCTATTACAAAATGAAGCACAAAGGATAAAACATGGCATATAAAGCATTGGATATCAATACGATATGTGACTATCTCTCTGGGATAGAGGAGGTCGAGACCTTTTTTGGGGGTGATGCGATCGAAGCGACAGAGATAGGCGATGGCAATCTCAATTTTGTCTATCTGGTACGCTCCGCCTCTCGCCCTGACAAAGCGGTCATTGCCAAGCAAGCCGTTCCCTATCTGCGTATCGCAGGGGAGGGTTTCCCGCTCAGTCGTGAGCGAATGACCTATGAGATACGTGCACTACATAGGTTCAAAGCACTCTCGCCTGAGTATGTTCCCGACATCTACTATACTAGCGAAGAGATGAGTCTGTTGGTGATGGAGTATCTAGGAGAGCATCTGATTTTCCGTACAGGACTGCTGGAGGGCAAACAATACCCCTATTTTGCAGAGCATATCTCTAGCTATATGGCTCAGACACTGTTTCATACCTCTTCACTCTCATTGAGTAGTGAGCAAAAAAGAGCCATGATGGATCAGTTCAATAGCAACACAGAGCTCTGTAAGCTCACAGAGGATTTTGTCTTTACCTTCCCCTATATGGAGCATGAGACCAATGACAATGACCATGCCATAGGCAATCCACTCGCAGAGATGATCTATGCAGATATGGCATTCAAGGAGCGGGTACTAGAGCTCAAATACAAGTTTATGACCCAAGCCGATGCCTTGCTGCATGGAGACCTGCATACAGGCTCACTCATGACCCATAGCCAAGAGACCTATATGATCGATCCTGAGTTTGCTTTTGTGGGACCATTTGGATTTGATATCGGAGCACTGCTCTCTAATCTGGTGCAAAACTATATCCATCATACGATTGTCACAGCAGATGAGAAACAGCAGACATGGCTACTGGAGACGATACATGATACGCTGACGCTGTTTGAGCAGAAGTTTCTCGCCCTTTGGGATGCGACAGAAGAGTCCGCTCTGCTGGTTGCTGGATTGTTGGATGCTCAGAGCAAAGCATCCTATCAGAAGAAGTTTATGCAGGGTATCTTGCATGATACGATAGGGTTTGCAGGATGCAAGATGGCTAGGCGTATCTTTGGTATCGCTGGTGTAGCCGATATTCGTGGTATCGAGGATCCTGCACTGCGTACGTTGGCAGAGCAGAGAGTATTTGAGATTGCCAGAGGATTTGTGATGGAGTATGACAGTATCGACTCCATCGATGAGATCATAGCTAGAATCAAAGGATAACCCATGCAGGGAAAATACAGAGCACTATGGCTAGATGACACAGGCAACTTGGAGGTAATCGATCAGACCAAGCTACCCTTTGAGTATGAGACCAAGCGACTCACCAATGCAGCAGAGTCTATCCTCTCTATCAAGGATATGACCGTCAGAGGGGCAGGGGTGATTGGCAATGTAGCAGCCTTTGGGGTCTATCTGGCTGCTAGAGAGGTGGGTGGTGATCTGGTGATGCTAGAAGCCCTAGCCAAGCAGATACGAGACTCCAGACCCACAGCAGTCAACCTCATGTGGGCAGTAGATCGGATGATGGCTGTCGCCAAAGAGAGTTCGCACACAGGGGCAGCACTGGTCGAATGCCTCAAGCAAGAGGCGATCCTCATCGCGGATGAAGACGTTGCACGCACTGAGGAGATTGGGCGTTATGGAGCGGATATTATCGAGAAAATGATGGTAGACAAAGGGCTCAAAAGCTTCAATTTTCTCACCCACTGCAATGCTGGCTGGCTGGCCATCGTAGATAGCGGTACGGCTCTGGCTCCTATCTATGAGGCACAAAGACGCGGCATTGATATCCATGTCTGGGTCGATGAAACCCGACCACGCAACCAAGGAGCCAACCTCACCGCATGGGAGCTCTCCCAAGCAGGAGTCAAGCATACAGTCATTGCAGACAATGTAGGCGGACACCTCATGCAGCATGATATGGTCGATATGGTAGTCACTGGTGCCGACCGTGTTGCACGCAGTGGAGACAGTGCCAACAAAATCGGCACCTATCTCAAAGCCCTCGCTGCGCATGATAACAATGTACCGTTTTATATCGCACTGCCTGCTTCAACCTTTGATTTTGAGATCATTGATGGTGTAGCAGAGATTCCTATTGAGATCCGTGATGCAGACGAGGTCAAGATTATGAGAGGCATTGACAATGAGGGCAATGCCACAGAGCTCCAGATCGTCCAGTCTGCCTCTCCTGTACTCAACTATGGCTTTGATGTGACTCCTGCGAGACTGATTACGGGGCTCATTACTGAGCGCGGTGTATGTGAGCCCACCGTGGACGCAGTCGAGGAGATGTTTGGAGACCTGCTGTGAGTGAGGGTGTTGTCAAGTATGACTTTACCTACAATCGCTCCCGAGCCCTACGCAGAGGACTCATCACCCCTATAGAGTCCTGTCGGGCCAGACTCTATGCGATGGGTCTGATAGGTGCTTATGAGAACGGCATAGGCTACGGCAATATCAGCCAGCGAGTCGAAGCAGAGAGCTTTGTCATCACAGGCACCCAGACAGGAGACCTACCTAGACTCACTCCCAAGCACTACGCACTGGTGGAATCCTGTGACGACCGCAACTTCTGCTTGCATGCCAGTGGAGCTGCCAAACCCAGCTCCGAAGCCCTCACACATGGTACAGTGTATAACCTATCTGATGAGATCAATGCAGTGATCCACATTCACTCGATGCCCCTGTGGAAATTTATGCTAGAGGGCGACTACCTATGTACAGCCGATGTAGAGTACGGTACCATAGAGATGATCGAAGAGGTCATTCGTATCTATAGCCCCATCGATCCACTCTCCAACCCAATCTTTGCCATGGCAGGACATGAAGAGGGGATACTCTGTTTTGGCAGAGATATGGATGAGGCAGAGAGGGTGTTGTATGGGGTGATTCGGGTATTTTTGGAGCACGCACAAGTCCAAAATATGCAATAGAGATTATCCCCAAATCCCCGTGAGCCTATTGACTCATGGGTGCTCATGGAGTTAATCGATGCACCACTTGGTGCATCTCCTTTTAGTGAAGCTTGATGCCTAGTGATTTGAGTGTTTCATAGGTGATGCCACCTGTAGCGAGATTGTTCTCTCTTTGGTATTTATCCAAGGCATTTTTGGTGCCATTTCCTAGTAGCCCATCTGGCGTACCTGCTTCGTAGCCTTTGTCATTGAGTGCTGATTGTATATTGGCGATGACTTCCTTGCTCATATTGGTTTGACAGAGGATACGTTTCCATCCGATGCGTTCATCTGTGACTTTCTTGTTCTTGGCGATAGTTTTGTATTCCGCTTCTACTGGTGTACGTATTTCTTT
>CAZEIN010000232.1:0-4867 GCA_964512425.1 uncultured Sulfurovum sp. | reverse complement strand
GATACCATGATAGAGATATCCGTTTCTATCAAAGACTACGGACTCTATGTTGGCAGCTTTGAGCTTTTCAGCCATATCCGCTGCTACCTTTTTGACATCTTCTTTTGTGGCTTTTAGACCTAGCTTGTTGCCATCAGCATAAGCGATTGTGTTGCCAGCGTCATCATTGACTGCCTGTGCATAAAAATGCTTATTTGATCTGAAAACAGTAAGTCTTGGAAGCGCTGCTGTGCCATGAATCTTTGCTCTAACTCTCTTTTTTCGTTGAGCAGCGACCTTGTTTTTTCTTTTTTGAATACTTTTTAACATTTAGGCTCCTTAACTCGCTGTTTTACCGGCTTTTCTGATGATCGTCTCATCCGTGTACTTCACACCCTTGCCTTTGTATGGCTCTGGTGGTCTGAACGCTCTGATCTCAGCTGCGGCTTGTCCTACGACTTGCTTGTCTGTTCCACTGATATGAATCAAGTTCTTGTCTACTTTGATCTCTAGTCCCTCAGGAATATCAAAATTCACAGGGTGAGAGAAACCAAGCTGAAGTTCAAGTACTTTGCCATTGACTGCTGCTCTGTAACCAACACCGTTGATCTCTAGTGACTTCTTGAAGCCCTTATCGAGACCTTCCATGATATTGGCAAGCAATGCTCTGTAGGTTCCCCAGTATGCCGAAGACTGCTTGTCCTCACCTGCTCTAGAGAAGACTACCGTATTGTCTTTGACTTCGATGCCAACACGTCCGTGCGTATCTAGTCTCTTTTCATTGTTGCCTTTTTTGACAACCACGACTGCACCATCTACAGATACCTCGATACCGCTAGGGATAACGACAGGGTTTTTTCCAACTCTTGACATTTTCTACCCCCTTACCAGATACTGCAAAGCACTTCGCCGCCAGTACCAAGTTTGTATGCTTCGTCATTTGGAAGCACACCCTTACTGGTAGACACGATGAGTGTTCCGTAGTTGTTTTTGAATGATCTGATCTCATCTTTGCCTTTATAGACTCTACGTCCTGGCTTGGAAATCTTTTTCATCTCATTAATTACTGTAAAGCCTTTCTCGTCGTACTTGAGTACCACTTTGATTGTCTTTTTGTTGCCGTCTTCACTTACGCTAAAACTCTCAAGGTAACCCTTGTCTACAAGAATAGAAACTATTGCCTCAATCGTCTTTGAGTGAAGAAGCACAGTTGTGTCCAATCTTCTTGTCGCAGCATTTCTTATTCGAGTAAGAGAGTCTGCAATTATGTCTGTCATCATCTGCTACTCCTTTATTACCAGCTTGCTTTGCGCATGCCAGGTATTTGACCCTCAGAGGCCATTTTTCTTAAACATATTCTGCATAGTCCAAAATCTCTGTATACAGAGTGAGGTCTACCACAAATGTTACATCTAGTATATGCTCTTACAGCGAACTTAGGTTTTCTCTGCTGCTTGTTGATCATTGACTTTTTAGCCATTATTTTCTCCCTTTAGCAAATGGCATACCCAACTTCTCGAGAAGTGCAAATGCCTCTTTGTCACTGTCAGTGCTTGTGACGATTGTAATATTCATACCGTGTGTTTTGAGGATATTATCGAAAACCACTTCTGGGAACATCAACTGCTCTTCTAGTCCGAAGTTATAGTTACCACGACCGTCAAAACCTTTTCTGGGTGTTCCTCTAAAGTCTTTGACTCTAGGCAACGCGATGGAGACCAACTTGTCAAAGAAGTTGTACATATTGGCGCCTCTGAGCGTCACTTTGATACCACTAGATGCACCCTCTCTGGCCTTGAATCCTGCAACAGATTTTTTTGCCATAACAATCACTGCCTTTTGACCAGCAATGAGTGAAATTGTATCTGCCATATTTTGAATAAGCTTATTGTCCTTGCCCTCTTCACCGGCACCTACAGATATGACAATCTTCTCTAGTTTAGGTGTCTCCATGGCGTTGGCAATCTCTAGCTCTTCACGAAGGGCAGGAACAATTGTCTCATATTTCTGCTTCATTCTGCTCATGGTATTAGCCCTCTACTTTTTTTACATTTGAGATATGGATAGGCATTTCAACATTCATGAAACCACCCTCTTTGTTCTCTTCACTTGGCTTGACAGCTTTTTTGGCTATCTTGCATCCTGCGACGATGACGGCATCATTTTTAGTCAGTACTCTAAGTACCTCTGCTACTTTGCCTTTGTCATCTCCAGCAATGATCTGTACTTGATCACCTTTTTTGATTTTAAACTTTTTATTTGCCATTACCATACCTCCGGTGCAAGCGATACAATTTTCATGAAACCATCATATCGGATCTCTCTGGCTACAGGGCCAAAGATACGTGTGCCGATAGGCTCTTTTTTGTCATCGATGATTACAGCTGCGTTGTCATCAAATCTGATGAGTGAGCCATTCTCTCTCTGAATCTCTTTCTTGGTACGAACCACGACTGCCTTAATCACTTTACCCTTTTTGACTTTGCCGTCTGGGAGTGCTTTTTTGACAGAAGCAACGATTACATCACCTACGGATGCATATCTTCTCTTGGATCCACCAAGTACCTTGATACACATGATCTCTTTGGCGCCACTGTTGTCAGCGACGGTCAATCTTGTAAAACCCTGAATCATTACGCCTCTCCTCTCTTCGTGATTTCAAGAAGACGGAATGATTTACTCTTGGAGAGTGGTCGGCACTCTACAGCAGAAACTGTATCGCCTACATTAATCTCGTTCTTCTCATCATGAATAAGGTATTTTTTAAATCTTTTTACAGTCTTGTGATATCTTGGGTGAAGTACTTTTCTTTCAACCAAAACAGTGGCTGTCTTGTCGCCAGCCTTCTTGATCACTGTTCCTGATATTACTCTTTTTGGCATGCTTTACCCTTTACTTAGATCTCACAGCAGTAATTGCTGTCTGGATTCGTGCGATATCTTTCTTCGCATCTCTTAGCTCACTTGTATTTGTCAGCTGCATTGTCTTTAGCTTTGCTTTTAGTGTAAAAAGCTCAAGCTTCTTCTCTTTGAGCATTACAGTCAAATCTGCAACACTCTTATCACTAATATCAGTATATTTCATTACTATCCTTTAGTGTGATGATTTTTGTTTTAAATGGGAGCTTGTGTCTAGCTAGCGTCAATGCCGCTCTTGCCAAGCTCTCCTCTATACCAGCCATCTCAAAGATAATTCTGCCTGGCTTAATGTTCATAACCCATTTGTCCACAGCACCTTTACCTTTACCCATTCTGGTTTCGAGTGGCTTGGCAGTCAATGGCTTGTCTGGGAATACACGGATCCATGTTTTACCCATTCTGCTCACTTTTCTGGTCATAGTGATACGTGCTGCTTCGATCTGTCTAGAGTCGATTCTGCCCGCTTCTGTAGCTTTGAGTGCGATGTCACCAAATTCGATCTTGTTGCCACGGAATGATTTACCGCGGTTACGACCTTTTTGCATCTTTCTCCACTTGGTTCTCTTTGGCATTAGCATGATTATTCACCTCTCTTTCTAGATGGTCTCTTGCTTCTACTCTCTTTTGGCTCAGCCTGGATACCTTTTTGGAGTACTTCGCCTTTGAAGATCCATACTTTGATACCGATGATACCATAAGTCGTTTGTGCTTCAGCAAAACCATAATCAATCTTGGCTCTCAGTGTATGGAGAGGCACACGTCCCTCTAGATACCACTCAGTACGTGCCATCTCAGCACCACCGAGTCTACCAGCTACCTGAATCTTGATACCCTTGGCACCTGATTTGAGTGCACCTTGGATGACCTTTTTCATAGCACGTCTAAAGGCAATTCTTCTCTCTAGCTGTGTCGCTACATTTTCAGCAGCGAGCTGAGCAGAAGCTTGTGGTCTCTTCTCTTCTTTGATATTGAGTGCCACATCTTTGCCGATCATTTTGACCAATGCTGCCTTGAGCTTCTCGATATCTGCACCTTTTTTACCAATAATGATACCAGGTCTAGCAGTCACAAGTGTTACTCTGATCTTCTTCACAGTTCTTTCGATGATGATGTTACTCACACCTGCATAAAAAACTTCTTTTTTGAGGAAGGTTCTGATCTTGTAGTCTTCTGCGATAAATTCAGCTGTTCTGTCCTTGGCCGGAAACCAGCGAGACTCCCAGTTTCTATTGATACCGAGTCTTAGGCTTATTGGATTAACTTTCTGACCCATACTTACGCCTCCTTCGCATTTAGAATATTTTTTGCATCTGCGATTGAATCTTTGAAGTCGCCCTTAAAGCTATACTTCTCTTCCATCATATCGATCTGCTCTTGTGTCATGTTTGCCACAGCCTCAAAAGACGCTATGCCTTCAGCTTGAAGCTTGCCTGCATAGACTTTTCCGATGCCCTTGATTTTAGTCAAATCATCGCCTTTTTCCTCTGCTTTAGCCGCTGGCTTTTTAGCTTCAGTTTTGGGGGCCTCTGCTTTTTTTGTCTCTTTTTTAACAGTCTCTTTTTTGGGTGATGCTTGCTCTGTCTCAATAGAGGCCACAGTTGCCACCTCTACCAAAATATGTGCCGTTGGCTTGATGATACGTGTTGCAGTACCTCTAGCTCTAGGTCTCCATCGCTTCATGACCGCTGCTTTGTCCACACGGCATGAGGTAATGATGACCTCTTCTGGCTCATAGTCGCCATTGGCTACAGCCGAAGCGATCACTTTAGCGATGATGCCCGCTGCTTTGTTTGGCATAAACTCTAGAGCAGCCAAAGCCAACTCAGCGTTCATCCCCTGTACTTCTCTTGCGATTAGTCTTGCTTTTGTAGGAGAAACTCTTACAAATTTCAATAATGCTTTGCTCATCTTAACCTACTTTCTTCTGAACAGAGCCTTTGTGACCCTTAAATGTTCTTGTAGGAGAAAAT
>CAZEIN010000231.1:0-1568 GCA_964512425.1 uncultured Sulfurovum sp. | reverse complement strand
GATAGTAGAGCTTTTGCCTGCGGTATCCATCCCCTCAAAGATGATGAGTAGTCTCTGATTGGTATCGATGATCCACTTTTGGAGCTTGACCATCTCATACTGAAGTTTATGAAGCTCTTTTTCATAAAATCTGGTTTTTATTTTGCCATTGGGTTTAAATACTTTAGAGGATTTTTTAGTCAATTCTGGTAGATTTTTTGTATAGACAATTTGCTGAATGTTCATGGGGTCTCCTAGTGGAATACCCCAAATCCCGAAATAGAATTCTCTGAATGCGAGCATAGTGTACGGTCATCAATTTCTATTTCGGGATTTGGGAATATACATCCTATCATAGCAAGGCTATGAAACAGCCTTGTCTCTCTCCAAAAAGAGCTTCATGAAGTTTCCAATACTCTGCTTCATCTCGTTACGGTCTACCACCATATCGATCAAACCATGCTCTAGCAAGAACTCTGCTCTCTGGAAGCCCTCGGGGAGGTCTACGCCTACTGTCTGCTTGATCACACGCTGTCCAGCAAAGCCTATCAGTGCATTGGGCTCTGCCATGATGATATCGCCCAACATCGCAAAGGAGGCACTCACGCCTCCCATGGTAGGATCGGTTAGTACAGAGATATAGGGCAGTCCGCTATCGGAGAGCTTACGTAGTGCTGCGGAGGTTTTGCTCATCTGCAGGAGAGAGTAGGTACTCTCCTGCATACGTGCACCTCCAGAAGCTGAAATGATGACAACACCACATTTTTTCTCCATAGCACGGTTGATGGCACGAACGATCTTTTCACCCTCTACCGAGCCCAAGCTTCCGCCCATAAAAGCAAAATCAAAGACGACCAGCTCTACAGGATGCCCCTCTATCGTACAGCTACCACTCACTACAGAGGAGACTTTGCCAGTCTTTTTCTTGCCCTCTTCGATACGCTTCTTGTAGCTCTTTTTATCTGAGAATTTGAGAGGATCCACGGGTGCCAGCGAGGTATCATGCTCTACAAAGCTTTCCTCATCCACCAAGAGTGCGATACGGTTATCCGCTGTGATACGAAAATGGTTGGCGCACTTAGGGCAAACACTGTGTCTGGCTTCTACTTGCTTGTAGTGCATGAGTGAGAGACACTTGGGGCATTTGATCCAATGGCTCTGCTCCTCTTCTTCCTTCTTGCCATACATTCCACTAAATAGACTTCCAAAATTCATAACATACTCCTAAGTATAATACTTTCAATATTTCCTGCAATAGTTTTGCTCTGTGAAACTATAACATAATCCTCTTCAACAATAACTTCTAATCCCTCACAAAGTGCCAAACCTGCCACGACATCATAGAGTCTCGCCTCTCCCATAAAGAGGAAAAAACTGACATGCTGTGCATAAGCGAGTGACAGTGCCGTAGCCCCAGGAGAGCGAAATTTATAGCCAGCCTCCAAGAGCCCAGCCACTACCATAGGATGGGCATAGGCTTTTTCAAAGAGCCCTATCTCTGGAGCAGTAGAGGGGACAAGCAGTGTGCTTTCATGCTGATTGAGATGGCTTAGCCTGACAGGCTGATGCTCCTCTTTGATGAACAAGTC
>CAZEIN010000230.1:0-4699 GCA_964512425.1 uncultured Sulfurovum sp. | reverse complement strand
TTATGGATATCAATATTAAAGGGCCTATGGATGGTATACAATTGGCTAGAAAGATATTGGAAAAGCATTCATTGCCTATTATTTTCATAACGGCACATAATGATGATGAAACCGTAGAAGAGACGCTAGAGCTTTCACCATATGGTTTTATCTGTAAACCGTTTACGGGCAAAGATGTCATCGTAACAACACAGATAGCATACAAGCGGTATCTCTCACATACAAAAGCACTGCAATCACAAGAAGAGACCAGTAAAAGAGGAGAGATTATAATAAGCAAAAAAT
Organism: uncultured Sulfurovum sp.; assembly: GCA_964512425.1. GTDB lineage: Bacteria > Campylobacterota > Campylobacteria > Campylobacterales > Sulfurovaceae > JAAXPZ01. The sequence continues at coordinate 4,414 of CAZEIN010000230.1, read as the reverse complement.
ACTGGTATGTTACACATGAAGCGCAGTTGTATTGCGAAGGAGAGGTAGTGGATTTGACAAAAAACCAAAAAGCATTGATTGAAGTGTTGTCAAAAAGTTTTGGCACAACTGTTGATTATGAAACACTGATTTCATCTATTTGGGGAGATGGGTATGTCGCAGATTCAGCATTGCGTACATTGGTCTATTCAGTACGTAAACTCCTCCCTGAGTTACCCATTGTATCACATAGTAAAGTAGGGTATGTACTAGAGGCAAGGCAATTATAGTGAAATTAAGCAGGAAGTTTCCTCTTCAGCTGCATCAAAATCTTAATCTTATTTTTTTGTTGATAGTGGGAAGTTTTGTTGCCAATATCTATTTGGGATGGAAAGAGATTATCATTATCTTGCTCTTTGCTTTGGCGATAGAACATCTTTTTTTATATCTTAATCCAAAGCGATCCTTCTACCTCTCCTATGCATCACTCTCTACAGCAGTTGGCGTCATAATATTGATGTACTCTACACAGCTATGGCTCTACTTTTTTGCGATTACAGCAGGGCTTTTTCAGAAGCATTTTATGACGATACGAGGAAAGCATCTTTTTAATCCGTCCAATTTTTCTCTGATGATGGTACTTCTATTTTTCTATCAAGAAGCACATATTGTGATGGGGCAACTAGGAGATGCACCTTGGCTGGTAGGTGTGATTTCGTTGGTAGCCATAGTGATATTGATTCGTGTTGACCGTTGGGTTATTCCGGTGGTGTTTGTTGTTGCTTACCTATGGCTCGAATATCTTTTGGTGGTAGGGTATGATCCTACCATATTGCTTGAGGATATCTATGAGAGGCTCTATGCGGCCACATTTGTATTGTTTATCTATTTTATGCTGACTGATCCTCCTGTCACGCCAGACTCTAGGAGGATGCAGATCCTCTATGGGATTGTGATCGCATTGATTGCTTCGGGGATGGATCGGTACTTTGGGTATCGTGTGCAGCATCTTTTTATCGCAGTTTTTTTACTCTCACCCTTTGTATCATTGTACCAAATGGATAGTGAGAGGTCAACACGATTTAAACAGTTGTTGATTATACTTCTCTTGACAGTTGGGGTAGTGGCATCTATTCAGATGCAAGCACCCTATTATTTTGAAATGGATGGATAAAGATATGAGGATGAGCAGAGAGATTCAGTTATCTATCGGTATTTTAGTATTTGGTCTATTGGGGATTGTAGGGTATTGGTTTATGCCCCAAAATCCAAGTATGCCAAAAAACCAAACATATTCTGCTCAGGTAGAGGAGCAGATCATCCTGCCCCAGTATGAAAAAAGCATCTACCAAAATATACCCAAAGTACAGCAGTATATGTCTGATGTCACAGAGATGATTAAGAGTGGACATGCAGTGCTGCCTCTCCAGAGCAGTGAGCTTGACAGCGATGCCCAAAAAGTCCAAGAGCTTCTTTTGAAAAACAGAGATTTTCTCAAAGATACCGTCTCAGATGGAAAATATCTACACAATGACATGATGCGTATATTGCCAGCGATTATAAGTAGCCTAGATGCAGCATCTGGCACCATATGCCAATCACACAACTGTTGTCAGGCGGAAAAATATAATTTTGTAACCAATGCTACTACCAGAGCTATTGTCGATGTAGAGGAGATGCAGGTGCTCTCTGTGGAGCGGTATCCTGGTATGCAACCTGATATCTCTCTGCGTCTGACACATATCGCCCAAGCGATTGCACTCCAGGCACCAGAGGTCAAAAAAGCACTAGGTTTTACCCCTCGCAAAAAAGACATCACTATGGCAAATGTCAGAGGTACGATGAAAGAATCCCCTTGTGACAACACGGAACACCTCTGTGTGGCTCCTACCTTTACCGATCATCAAAAAGAGCAGGCACTCTGGGCAGTAGTGGATCTCACAGAGATGCGATTGGCAGCAGCCAAATGGGCTGGACTGGGCAAAACAACAACGCCTGCATGCATCTCAGAGAGAAGCTTGCAAAACCGCTATATCATGAAGAACTATTGTCAAAAAGACAGCTATTTGGAAAAAGACGGCTGGAAGATTACCTATCGCTTGACAGGTTCTGATGGCTTAGAGATTCGTGATGTTAGCTTCCGTGGAAATCCTGTGCTAGCCTCTGCCAAGATTGTGGATTGGCATGTGAGCTACCAGCAAAAAGGTGGAGAGGATCTCAATACGTCTGAAGAGGTCTATATAGAGGGGCGCAGAGTGGAGTTTATGCGAGGAGATAATGGCAATTTTCTTTTTGGGTACAACGATGCGATGGGGTGTCCTCTGTTCTCTACCTCTGTAGTGCTTGCATTTAACGGTCCTCAGATTAGAGAGCTCAAAAATGGTGATGGCTTTATGCTCACACAGGATTTTCGTAATCCCAAATGGCCTATGGCATGTAACTATCGCTATGAAAATCGCTTTGAGTTCTACAGAGATGGATCATTTCGTGTAGTAGGTGTGAATAAAGGGCGAGGCTGTGGCGACAATGCTCTCTATCGCCCTGTGATGCGGATTGATATGGCATTGGGAGGCAAAGAGAATTTTTACAGCTATGATGACAGATGGAGCGTATGGGAAAAAGAGGGTTCGGAGCATATAGACCAGCGTCTCCCATCCTCAACAAACAGATATCCATACAAGCTCACCTCTGCAACAGATGAGCAGTATGGCTACTACATAGAGCCAAACTATGGGCAGTTTGGCGATGATAGCCGAGGAGACAATGCCACGCTGTTTGTCACAAAATTCAAAGAGAATGAGGGAGACAAAGACCTGTTGACACTAGGATCGTGTTGCGACCTTTCGGATGATGGTGTGGAGAGATACCTAAAAGAGACAGAAACAATCAAAGAGTCCAACATCGTGCTCTGGTATGTACCTCGTATTCGCAATGACGCTAGAGAGGGACATGAGTATTGCTGGGCAGATACTACCATAGGCGAGGACGGTAATCTTGATATTCAAGTATGGCCTTGTGTGGTGGGACCCAAATTTATACCTATTAAGAGAGGAAATTGATGAAAAAATATACACCTATAATGATTTCCTTAGTCTTGGTGGTTATTGCTGCAGTATTTGCAATAAAGCAAAAATTCTCTTCTAGCGTAGAGAGGAGCCCTAAAGCAGTTAGTTTTTATGATATCGGATCGTTTGCACCCAAAAGAAACTGTGCTGTACTGCCGAGTTTTGTAACAAAGCTTGGCATCAAAAGACCCATTATAGATTTGACGCAACAGAGATTTAAGGGTATTGCAATTTTGTCTGCCAATAAAATATTGCATCCAAAAAAATGGGAAAGGTTTGAGCATTTTAGCACCTATTCCTTGGATGAAAAAGGCAATATATATCTCGCACCCATGCCCTATATTAGTATCAAGCCAACTACATTTAATCTACAAAAAAATATTTATAAACTGGATAGTAAAAGTGGGGAGATCTCTGTTTTTATGGAGCTTGCAGATGTCAATCCGAGTGCGAATAACCCTTTTGGCATTATCTCTCTTGTTTATGACTGTGATGATAAAACTTTATGGGTCTCTGCAATTGATGAGACGGACTACTCCAAGCAAAGAGGCGTGATTTACCATATTGATACAGAAAACAAAAAAATACTCCAACGTATAGAAGGGATTGATGCCTTGACACTACAGTTGCTGCATACCGAGAAGGGAAAGTATCTTTTGGCTGGAGCAGCTAGGGACAATGCTCTATATGCCTATAGTATTCAAAAGGGAACACTAGATTTAGAGGCCATAAAGCTTCTCTCCTTGCCCTCTCCCAATGAGCATATTCGTAAGATAAAAATAAAAAAATACAATATGCTTGAGCTCCAAACTGTACCCTTTGCCTATACGCTTATTGCACGAGCAACCAACCATAATCGCATGCACTATCGTGCTTATTGGAATCATAAAAATATGCAATGGCGTTTGGATAAATAGGAAATAATAATAATTCTATTATAATACCATTTTAACATCCAACAATACACCAATTCCTCTATTCAATCTGCTCGTTAATCCACTGCCAGTACGTCAGTTTCTTCATCCTCTCTTTGTCCGCCATCCATGTGGCAATTTCATCATCAAGAAGTTTTTCAAGTGTGGCAATATCCTTATACGTTCTGTTAGCAGTTGCTTTTCGCATCTCACCAAAGAATCTCTCTACAGGATTCAACTCTTGTCCATAGGATGGCAGGGTTAAAATACTAAGGTGCTCTTTGGAATGCAATATGGCTGGCTTGTGAAAAGGTGCATTGTCCCTATAATGAAAAAATGCTATAATACAGTGTTTGCTAACTTTATAGTCATAATTTTATGGTGCGAAAGTTAAGTTAATTTAATTATAATAAGAGATACATAACGGGCGCGCTGATCGCCATTCAGTATGATATC
>CAZEIN010000229.1:0-3638 GCA_964512425.1 uncultured Sulfurovum sp. | reverse complement strand
TTTTGCGAAAGATTTGAAAAAATCTCGTCGCGATGCCACTTACTTTACTCCTGCATTGATTACATCGAGGAGGTTAGATTTACTCTTCTGCTCATCATTGCCAAAATCAGGCGTAAAGGTATTGCCTACCAATGCATCTATGTTGGCTTGTGGTGCATGACACTGAGAGCAGTTAAATCGTGCATGATTCAGTTTGTCCATCTTTTTTGTTACTGTGATGAAGTCACTGGTATTGTCAACACTTTTGCCCTCTTTGGTAATCTTGCCATCTGCTGCCATACCAGTAGCAGGTCTAAAGTTGGCAAAGTGAGATGCGGGAATCGCAGTCGCTTTGACACTAGGCGCCACTTCAGGCATATGACATCCCAAACATGCATTGTTGGCTGTTACGATAGGCAACATCCCCTCAACATCATGTGGGATCATTGGAGGAGCATTGGTAAATGCTCTCTCAAATCTGTCGGCTGCACCAGCTGCTGCTCGTGTAAACTTACCCTCATCTGGTGTTGCTGTATCTTCACTATAGAGGTCGACTTTTCTCAGTCCTAGCTCCTCTTCTGTGATCACTTTTTTCGTACCAAGATCCTCTTTGGCGATTCTATCCGCTGAAGATGCAGTGTCGTTGATATTTACAACATTGCCTGCAACCGAAGAGACAGAGATCAGACCCAAAGCAGCCATGGCGATTAAACTTTGTTTTAGCATAGTTGCTCCTTATTTACTATTTTTTAGAAAATTACGGAGATGAAAACCGAGTGCGTCATCATCACACACATCGATACATCGTCCACAATTGGTACACTCAGGCTGAGCGACGCCTTCGCTTCGCTTGCCTATCATGTTCAGCACCTGCACTTCTGGGCAGACATCCTTACATTTCATACAGAGTGTACAATTGTCATGATTGTGCTCCACCTCCAACAGGCCATATTTGCCTACCAGTGAGTGCACACCACCTAATGGACATACATGTCCACACCATCCATTTTTGAGAACAAAAAGATCAAAGAGAAAGATTGCAACTAGCAACCCCGCTCCTGCACCAAAACCAAAGATCACGCCTCGATTGAGGATTGTGATCGGAGAGATAATCTCAAACGCTGCCATCCCACTCACAAACGATACGATCAGTGCAAGCACGATCATGTAGTATCGCAGGTTTCGTGTCACCCAGATCTTACGCTCTATCTTGTCGATATAGAGCTTGCGTCTGAGCCAAGCAGCAGTATCCGTGACCATATTGACAGGACAGACCCAGCTACAAAATGCACGTCCTCCGATGATGCCATAAAAGAGTGCAATCAGCACTGCTCCCAATAACACATCAAACGACAACACTGCACCTGCAGCCAACATCTGCAACACTGCAAAAGGGTCACTCAACGGGAGTGTTCCCAGCACAGAAGAGCTGGAGATCGTACCTGAGAGCATTTTCCAGCCCCAAGCATTGGCACCAAAATAGAGCACAAGCAAGAGGATTTGCGTCACTCTACGCAGGAGCAAATATTTGATATTAGTCATAACTTACTCCTTCGTTGAGATAATCTGTTACTTCTTTTTCGCTTCGCTTCGTTTTGGTATGTATCTCTACAGCATCTTTGACCCGTGCTTGGTCTTTTTTGTCCCATCCTTTGACATAGTGGTCACCGGGTTTACCCAACGCCACCTCTCTAGGATGTACAAAGATCGCAGGCTTTTCTGTGACGCATGCTTTTTCACACAAGCCACATCCCGTACACGCAGTCATATCCACTATTGGTTTCAAGAAGGCATGTTTCCCAGTACGCTCATTCCGTCCATACTCCAGCTTGATGGCAACATCCAGCAATGGACAAGCACGATAACAAGCATCACACTGTATCCCCCAAAAGGCGATACAGGCATTGGGATCGACTACCGCCAGCCCCATGTCCATCATGGCGATATCCATCTCACCCTGGTCATCAGTGACCTTGGCTAGATCTAGTGCTCCTGTCGGACAGACAGGTACACAGGGGATATCATCACACATATAACAGGGTATATCTGCTGCAACAAAATAGGGAGTGCCTATCGTCACGTCAGTGTTGGCTTTTGCCATTTTGAGTGTGGATGGTCTAGGCAGACCTGTCTCTTTGTCGATATTGCTATCGCGATTGAGACATGCTTCTGCACAGAGTCCACACTTGATACAGGCTCTTAAAAAATCTTTTTCTGAGAGTGCGGCGGGGGGTCTAAGTACAAGTACTGAACTGTGTGCCTTGTCGGCATATCCAGCCCATACCAGTCCACCCATCAAACCCAAGCCTGTATTGTGTGCAACATTGGTAAAAAACCTCCGTCTGCTACTAATCTCTGGCTTTTTTTTGCTCACTCTCTATCCTTTTTACGCTTTATACATTTTAACAGCACACTTCTTGTAGTCTGTCTGCTTGGATAGCGGACATGTTGCATCGAGGCATACTTTGTTGATAAACACTTTCTCATCAAACCATGGCACAAAGACTAGTCCCTGTGGTGGTCTGTTACGACCTCTGGTCTCTACTCTTGCTTTGACCTTGCCTCTTCTAGACTCTACCCAGATGAGTTCGCCACGCTTGAAGCCTTTGGCTTTGGCATCTTTTGGGTTCATATAGCACAGCGCTTCTGGCACTGCACGATAAAGCTCTGGCACTCTCATCGTCAACGTACCACTATGCCAATGCTCGAGTACACGCCCTGTACAGAGCCATGTATCGTACTTCGCATCTGGCATCTCTGGTGGATCCATGTAGGGTCTGGCAAAGATTTTCGCTCTATTAGGAATCTTGTTCTTGCCACCTTTTTTGTCTGGCTTGGTCAAGCTACCCTTGAACTGTGCCTTGAGGAATGGACCATAGAATGCATGTGAATTACCACTCTCCTTGGTTGCTTTGGCCGCATATGGGTCATATTTGGCATTGAATCTCCACTGAGTCTCTTTGCCATCAACCACTGGCCACTTGAGCCCTCTGACTTTGTGATAGACTTCAAATGGTGCCAAGTCATGCGCATGACCTCTACCAAACTCTGCATACTCCTCAAAGAGATACTCATGAATCATGAAACCATAACCCTTGAATACTTCTCCATCTGAACCAATCACATTTCTGCTATCGCCTAGACACTCAGAGTTGTAATAACCCTTTTGTGGGAATGTGGTCATATCGAGCTTGTATGATTTTGCCTTTTTATTTGCAAAGAGAATCTCATACATTGTTGTCTCTGGTGTATACCCTGCTGCTTTGATAGCTTCAGCCGAAATACCTTTGAGATCTTTTTTACCCCAGCCTACTTTGACATCTGGCATCCAGAGGTCTTTGACTGTAAATCGCTTGGAGAACTCAACCCACTGCCATGTATCTGACATAGAGTCGCCTACTGGAAGTACCTGCTGTCTCCAGTGCTGCGTACGTCGCTCTGCGTTACCGTATGCTCCCCACTTCTCATAGATCATTGCTGTTGGTAGAATCAGGTCAGAAACCTTCGCTGAGATACCTGGATATCCATCAGAACAGACGATGAAGTTATCCATCTCTCTGGCTGCTTTGATAGCTTCAGCCGAAATACCTTTGAGATCTTTTTTACCCCAGCCTACTTTGACATCTGGCATCCAGAGGTCTTTGACTGTAAATCGCTTG
>CAZEIN010000228.1:0-2645 GCA_964512425.1 uncultured Sulfurovum sp. | reverse complement strand
CGGATCCTGGGCAGCTGCTCGTGGCATACTGCCAAGAGCAGCACATTGCCTATGATGTGCTCCCTGGCGCTTCTGCGGTGACTACGGCCTATGCAGCCAGTGGGTTTGAAGAGGGTAGGTTTCTCTTTTTTGGATTTCTGCCGCACAAAGGCAAAGAGCGTACTGCACAGCTACATGAGGCGATGCGTAATGGCTACCACACTACTCTCTATGAAGCCCCACACCGCCTAGAAAAGCTTTTAAACGAGATTGCAACGATTGACCCAGATAGGGAACTGTTTTTAGCCAAAGAGATGAGCAAAAGATATCAGACTTACTATCGTGACAGTGCACAAAACCTACAAACACTGTTCCAAAATAGTGAGATTCGTGGCGAGTGGGTTGTGGTGATCGGTGCTGCACAAACAGAAGCAAAATCACTGAGTTTTGATGAGATACGACAGTTGGACATGCCCCCTAAAATCAAGGCAAAACTACTCGCTTCTTTGAGCGATAAAAGCACCAAAGAGTGGTATGAGACGTTAATTCAAAATTCAACCCGAAATACGCAATAAAATTGCCAAATATCCCATGAGAAATGCTCTTTTTCGAAAATCAAGCAAAATTTAGATAAAATCTTTCATGATTATTTATGGAAAACAGGTGTGTCTGCATGCATTGCAGAGATATGAGAACAAAATAGAGACGGTTTATGTTGCCAAGAGAGGGATACTCCCACAAGCACTCTATGAGCAGTACAAGCCCAAGATCAAGTTCCTAGAGAACCGTTGGGCACAAGCGATGAGCAAAGGCGGCAACCATCAGGGGATACTCGTAGAGATGGCAGAAGCAAAGCAGGCGTCACTAGAGCAGATCAAACAGCATCGTTTCTTGATCATACTAGATGGGTTGACAGATGCTGGCAATATCGGTGCTATTGTGCGAACTGCGTATGCATTGGGTGCTGATGCTATCATCGCTACAGGGATCAAGAAATTGAACCAAGCAGCCATTACCCGTACGAGCTCTGGAGCGATGTTGGATATGCCTTTTATGGTGCATTCCAATATACTCGATCTACTCAATGAGCTGGGTCAAGTAGGCTTTGTGAGTTATGGTGCATCCATGGAGGGAGAGCCACTCGAAGCAATTTCTTTCGCGCCTAAGCGGGTGTTGGTTTTGGGAAGTGAAGATAAAGGGCTGTCAAAAAAAGCACGAGCAAAACTGGATCAAACACTGTCTATCGGTATGAAGAGAGCGTTTGACTCCCTCAATGTCAGTGCAGCAGCAGCAATAATAATACACAGGATGGGTTATGCAACTAAATGAAGTCATAGAAGAGAATAGTTTAGCAACAATTAGCAAAAGAACACGTATTTCTGTGGAAAATATAGAGAGATTGGTACATTGTGATTTCTCTAGTATGAAACGCGTAAAGGCATTAGGCTTTATCTCTATTTTGGAGAGAGAGTTTCATTTGGAGCTAGATACACTCAAGAAAGAGTGCATAGAGTACTTCTCCCCTTATCCAGACGAGGAGTTTGATGCAAAATTGGTTGTTACTGTTCCTGAATCACGCGAATATCTAGCAGGGAGTCGTTATTTTTCTAAAATCCTTATGCTGATCGTATTGTTTGCTATAGGGTATGGAGCATGGTACTTTTATACGCACAACAAGAATGGTTTTTCAGAAAATAATGCAACGGCAAGTACTGGCACAAGCTTTATAGGATCCATTGTAGACCAAGCAAAAGTATGGCTAGGAAACAGTAACAGTTTGGAGCACAACACTACCAATGATGCCCCTAATGCATCCAATGGAGTATGGGCAAAGCAGGATACAGACGAGACTACTGAAGATGCTATCGAACAACCCACGGATGCGCAACAAGGTGATGAGAGTAGAAGCACAGACGAAAAAAACGATACGGCACTCGAAGAGCAGATTATCAGAGAGGTAAAAGAGCAACAGCAAGAACTCCTCACAAAAAAGAGAGAAGAGAATCCTACCGATATGCTCACGATAGAAGGATTACTCAACGAAGAGACTACTGCAGCAGATGATGCTCCAGCGATAGAACCAACTGAGGGTACATTGGCCGTAGAAGTACCCTCTATGGTCAATGAGACCAATGCAGATGAGATCGTAGCCATAGAGGAGACAAAACCAGAGGTTGAAGCTAAACCAAAAGAGCAAAAGAAAACAGATAAAAAAGTCAATCAGAAAAAAGTAGTCACATTGCACCCTACTAAAAAAGTATGGGTAGGGTATACCAATCTAAAAAGCATGAAAAGAGCAGCAAAAGTGATTGAAGCGGATATCGACTTTGATACTACTTCTGAGAGTTGGATTTTGGTAGCAGGACACAATGCTTTTAACTTTGTGATCAGAGGCAAGACGATTACCCCAAAGAAAAGAAGCAAAAACTATTTTTTGATCAAAAATGGCAAAATTAAAGCGATTGATCAAAAAAAGTTTCAAAAATTAAATAAAAGTACAGTTTGGTAGGAAGATAAACAATGTTTGATGAGATACAGTTTGAAAAGATAAATAGATTACCCAAATATATATTTGCAGAGATCAATGAGATCAAAATGGCAGCACGTAGAGCAGGAGAGGATATCATCGATTTCTCTATGGGAAATCCTGATGCACGTACACCACA
>CAZEIN010000227.1:0-4662 GCA_964512425.1 uncultured Sulfurovum sp. | reverse complement strand
CTTGCAGTATCTCCAGTCTCTGGAGATACTTTTTCTGAGAAAGTGCTACCTTGAGAAGATACTTTTTGGTATTGGGAATCGCAAACAGTGCATATGTTCCTGTAGTATCCTTGTAGAGCTGACCCAACATACGCTTCTCTGCCTCAAAAGAGACAAACCCCACATCAAATGTATCTGATCTGGGATTATAGCTAAATAGCTGCATTTCATGCAGGAGTGTTTGATCGAGTTGATGCTCTTGCTCTTTATAATTTTGCCACACTGCCAACAGATACAGAGTGAGTATGAGGATCGAAAAAAGCAAAAAGCTTTTGAGAAAAGATTCCCATTCATACCGTCTCAAGTGTATATCCCTGTCCTCGTATATTCTTGATCTCTATGCCAAGCTTCTTTTTGAGCTTTGCGATAGTCACACGCAGTGCATTGGGGCTTGGCTTTTCCATATAGCTCATGAGCTCTTCAGAGCTTACTATGTGTCCCATGCCTTGCAGTAATCGCTCAAACATTCGTCTCTGTATCTCACTCAAATAAAAGCACATATCATTTTGCTTGACTTTTCCATTACTAGGATCATAAAGTATCTCTCCATAGCTTATAGACTCCTCTTTTGTTCCCAAATGATGGCTGATTCGCACCAACAACTCCTCTGGATCAAAAGGCTTTTTCATATAATCTATCGCACCTATTTCAAACCCTTTGGTAATGGTTTTGATATCTGTCATGGCAGAGATATAGATGGCAGGCGTATGGTCTTCTGCATCCTTGAGTGCCTTGAGTACTTCCAAGCCATTGATATCAGGCACATTGACATCCAAGATATAGAGATCATACTGCTTTTCAAACGTACGTTCATAAACCTCTTCACCATAGGCTACTGTATCTACTTGGTACCCCTCCATCTCCAGATACTCTTGGAGGCTCTCTGCTAACACGGTATCATCTTCGAGTAGTAATATTTTCATTGTATCATTATACTGATTTGACATTACCGTAGCATTACCTTGGTAAAATCCAATACCACTACAGTACCTCGATCCACTTCAGAGCGAATCATAATCTCTATGCCTTCCTCGTCGCAGTAGCGTTTGACCAGTGCCAGCCCGATACCCTCTCCCTGCTGGCTCCTGTCGCCCTGATAGTATCGCTCATAGATATGCAGGATTTGGTTGGCATCCATGCCTTTGCCGTGATCTTGGATGGTGAGAGAGGCTGCTTGGAGAGTGATATCTATCTGCGCCTCTACAGGAGAGTACTTCATGGCATTTTCGATAATATTATCAATGGCCTGCTCTAGTCCTATGCGATCTACTTCTATCTGTGTAGGCTCTAGTTCCCATACAAAAGGATTGCGTCCAAGCTCTTGAAATGTTGCTACTCTCTCCTCTAGCATGATTTTGAGATCGAAGGATTCTTTCTCTACAGAGACAATCTCTTTGCGGATGCTGTAAGAGAGTTCTGTATAGAGTCGCTTGAGCCTATCGAGTGCTGCGGTGATACGCTGTGCTCGCTTGAGATCCCTGCTTGAGGCTAGATGCTTGGAGAGCATACTGAGATTGGCATCAATCGTAGCGATGGGCAGATTGATCTCGTGCAGTATCTCTCTAGTGAGGTGAGTGAGTCGTTCATCTTGACTCTCTTTTTGCTCTAGGATATCCAGTAGCACAATATACCCAGAGATCCCAGAAGCGACCAAAAACATCACAGAAGCGATGATGAAATTTTGCTGCGTAAATCCCTGCTGTAGCAAAAACCAGTAGAGCACCCACAACAATAGCAGATTGATGACAAAGAAGAGAAAAAGTGAAACAATCAGTGAACGTTTGATGCTGCTGCCTTGGTACGGTCAAAGAGATAGCCTACCCCTCGAATATTTTGGATCGCTTCTGGGAAATGCTTTTTAATCTGTGTGATATAGACGCGTAGCGATCCCTCACTAGGGGTCTTGGAGGCCTGCCAGAGTGTGTCTTTGATGAGTTCACTGCTCACCACACTGCCATCTGCTTCCAAAAGTACAATCAGAAGCTCTAGTGCCTTTTGGCTGATTTCAACAGCCTCTCCACTGCTGCCTATTAAGCTCTTGGAGATACGATTGAGGCGATAGGAGCCTATCGCAAGCTCCTCCTCACGTATCTGGCGACGCAACACTGCATGAATACGTAGCAGCAACTCATCCAAATCTACAGGTTTGCGTAGGTAGTCATCGGCTCCTCGTAGAAACCCCTTGGTCAGCGATGCCTTGTCCTCACGTGAGGTCAAAAAGATAGTAGGCGTAGTATCACCGCTCTCCCTGAGTCTCCCCAAGAGATCAAGGCCACTCTCATAGGGCAAGTTGACATCAAAGAGATAGAGATCAAACTGCTGCGCATAGGTATACTCTAGAGCTGTGTGAGGATCGAAAGCACAAGAGAGTACAAACCCCTCCTCTTCGAGAAAATCCTGTAGTGTTTCGTTGAAGAGTCTGTCATCTTCTAGGAGTAGTATCGTACTAGCCATTATCCCTGCCTCATCAAAAGTATTGCTAGGATATTGTAACAAAAAGATACTAGATTTTGGATTGAGGACTCTTCGACAAAGTAGACCTCAGAGGAGAGGTCTATGGGTAGATCAAAAGGAGAATATTTGATCTATAAGTATGTTAGAAACTAAAATATTGCAATAAGTGCCACAACTGCTGTGAGGCTCAGTGTATCAATAATAATTTCTCTGACGATGGCATCTCGTGTGATTCTCATGCTAATTCCTTGTATTTAGATAGTCAAAGTATAACAAGAAAATGTCAAAAAATGTCAAATTACATCATCATTCCACCATTGACCTTGAGTGTTTCGCCTGTAATATAGCTAGCGTGATCAGAGAGAAGAAATGCTACCGCATCAGCTACCTCAGCGGGATTACCAAATCTACCCAGTGGTATCTTGGTAGTAAAGGCATCCTTGATCTCCTCTTTGAGTACAGCAGTCATCTCTGTAGCAATAAAACCTGGAGTGATGGAGTTGAATCGGATACCACGAGGGGCTGCTTCCTGGGCGAAGCTCTTGGTCATAGCAATCGTACCGCCTTTGCTCGCACTATAGTTTGTCTGCCCTGCATTGCCTGTCTCTCCTACGATAGAAGCGATATTGACTACCGCCCCAAAACGCTTTTTGCCCATGGTTTTGACCGCTTCACGGCATCCGATAAATGTAGAGAGGAGATTGGCTTCGATTACTGCCATAAACTCCTCTGTTTTCATACGCATGGCGAGCTTGTCTTTGGTGATACCAGCGTTGTTGACCAGATAGCTCAATGCTCCATCACTCTCTACAATCTGCTTGATTGCAGTCACAAAGGCACCATCATCACTCACATCAAACCCTATCACCTCAGCCTGTCCACCTGCTGCGATGATTTCTGCCTTGACTGCCTCTGCATCTGCCTCTCCACTACGGTAGTTGACCCAGACCTTGAGCCCCTGAGTTGCCAAGCCCTTGGCGATTTGGGCGCCGATACCTCTACTGCTGCCTGTAACCAATACATTTGTACCTGTAAATTTCATCTATTTCTTCCTCAATAATTTTTTTGTATTGTAACATAATCCCAAACTAAGCACCTATCTCTCACACAACGATGCTTCTCGTCTATTGAGCATACTCCTGTGTCCTGTGAGGTAGCTGTCTACCTCTACGGCACACTCTCGCCCCTCATGAATCGCCCAGACGACCAGCGATTGTCCCCTGCGGCTGTCTCCAGCACTGAATACCCCCTCTACTGAAGTGGCAAAGCCCTCTGTTTTGATATTGCTTCGTTCATCTGTCTCCAGGGAGAGCTCTGTGATGACATCCTCCTGCACAGGGCCCAAAAAGCCCATGGCCAAGAGTACGAGATCTGCTTGGAGGACAAACGCACTGCCCTCAATCTCTTTGAACCCTCTGCCTTCCCACTCGATATAGACACAGTTGATACCTGTGACTTTGCCACTCTCGTCTGTGATAAAAGATTTGGAGAGGACATTGAAATTCATTTTGAAATCGGTTGTGGATCCCTCCTCTTGGGAGCTGGAGAGCTTGAAGGTGCGGGCATAGGTTGGCCATGGCATCTGCTCTGTGCGCTCTGCTGGGGCTTGAGGCATCAGCTCGATCTGGGTGATGCTGGCTGCTCCTTGGCGGATGGAGTTACCTACACAGTCGCTACCTGTATCTCCTCCGCCGATGACTACCACATGCTTGCCAGTAGCAAGTATCTCATTGGTTGGGTCGATCATCTCATGCTCTACACGGCTGTTGGCCTGAGAGAGGAATGCCATCGCAAAATGTATCCCCTTGGCATCACGGTTTTCAATAGGCAAATCGCGTGGATTGCCAGCACCTGTAGTGATGATTACTGCATCATTTTGGGCTCTGAGCTGTGCGATGGTGCGGTCTACGCCAATATGGGCTCCAGTAACAAAGATTACTCCCTCTTCTGTCATGAGGTTGACACGACGCTGGATGACTTTCTCTTTGTCTAGTTTAAAATTGGGGATACCATAGCGCATCAATCCACCGATGCGCTTGTCCTTTTCGTAGACAGTAACAGTATGTCCTGCTTTGTTGAGCTGATTGGCCGCTGCCAGACCTGCTGGCCCACTACCGATGATAGCAACACGCTTGCCTGTTTTGACCGCAGGGATCTGTGGATGCATCC
>CAZEIN010000226.1:0-5268 GCA_964512425.1 uncultured Sulfurovum sp. | reverse complement strand
GATGCTTCAAACTCTTTGATAGTGGATTTCATTTCAGACTCCATCGAGGCATCATAAATCCCCCAAGCACTCATGAGATAAAGCATTGCCATTTTTTGCGAATTTACTTCTATATCTACAGCTGCATTGATGACTTCGCCTAACATGAGTCCTGTCTGTATAGTATAGATTTTTGTTGTTACTCTATTGACAACAAGCATCTCTCTCATACGTTTTTGTATCTCTTGGGCCCCTACCCAACTCTTTTCGGCAAAAAGAAGTTTTTTGATAGGTTCCCAAAGCTTAGCAGTCTTTTCACTGCTCTTAAACGCCTCTTTGCTTGTCGCAAAATCATCAAGTTCCCCTATGTTTTTTTCAAAATGTGCAATATGCTCACGGGCTCTCTTTGCGGCATTGTTAAATTGGTTTTTCATACCAACCATACAATAGTCTTTGAGTAGCTGTTGCGTCAACACTTCTTGTTCTCTTGCTGCTTTAATTGCATCTGAGACATTAATCAGTTCTGCTGTAGAATCTATGGTAAATAGTATACATAGCACCATGGTTGACAAGAGTTTTCTACATACAAAATACATAATAGTCCCTTTTATAATGAGAAATAATTGTAAATTATACGGTTTTAAGTTTTAAAGTGACTTAGATGTCCTCTCTTTTCCATCTAGCAGGGTTCAATAGTGTATCATCATTGCAGAGGTTTCCTAGTTCATAATAATCGACTTGTCATATACTTGAGCTAATGCTCTTGCACTTTCAAGAATCATATTTGATTTTTTATAAATAAGTGTAGGGATAGCTCTACTATTTAATGTATCCATCATTGTAAAGTAGAGTAAGTCTTGTTCAATTTTTTGAAGTTTTTTAAGCATCTGAGGCGTATTCACTTTGGTATGCTTGAGTAACTCCACAGATTTACTAAACTCCTCTATCGCTGATTTCATCTCTAACTTCATCTCAGCAGTGTTAATTCCCCATGAGGCATGCATCAGATAAAGCATCGCCATTTTTTGTGAGTCTACCTCTAAATTAACTGTGGCATTAATATATTTTCCTTCTACGGATCCTATTTTTGAAATATAAATTTTGGTCGTTTCTCTATTGAGTATAAATATCTGTTTCATATATTTTTTTATCTCTAGTGCACCAAACCAGTCCTTTTTTTCCATAAAAAGAAATACTTTGACAAATTCCCAAAATGTCGCTATTTTTTCAATATTCTCCAATGCTTTTTTGCTTGTTGCAAAATTATTTAATATTTTAATATTTTTTTCAAAAATATCTATATGTGCTTGATAGGTTTCTTCTGCATGATTAAAAGTATTTTTCATGCCTACCATGCAGTAATCTTTGAGTATCTGCTGTGTCAGCACCTCTTGCTCTCTAGCCGTTTTGATCGCATCAGAAACACTAAGACGTTCTGCCACAAGTCCCATAGAGAAAAGTACGTATAAGGTCAAGATAGAGAGGGGCTTCTTCCACATAAGATTCATAATAGTCCCTTTTTTATTTATAAAAAGTTTCAAATTATACAATTTTAAGTTTTAAATCCGAATTATGGAATAGAATTGCATCATTCGGGTTTAAAACAACTTAGATGTCCTCTCTTTTCCATCTAGTTGGATCCAATAGCGTATCATCATTGATATGTTTAAAAGAGGCTTTTACCATTTTGAAAAGATTGTCTTGCTCCTGCTCCATCTGCTCTAGCCAGGCTTTGGTCTTGGCTCGGGCATGGGGTACTTTGACATTTTTGAGCATCGCTGGGCATGCCTCATCTCCGATGGTGGCAAACCCATTCTCCTCGGCAAAGTTTCGCAACTGCATCTCTCTGGCTTCGATCAATGGACGGATGACATGAAAGCCTCTCGCTGATTTGTAGATAGGAGCCATGGCACGTATACTGCCATTGTAAAACATATTCATAAAGAAGCTCTCAACCGTATCATCCAGGTGATGCCCTAGAGCAATCTTGTTAAATCCACCCTCTTTGGCAAAGGTATAGAGAGCCCCACGGCGCATACGGGAGAAATAGCTGCAAAACGAGCTGTTTTCTCGGATAGTATCCTGGGAGACTTCATAGATATTGGTCTCATAGGTCGTATGCTTGATACCATACGCCTCACAATGCTCCTCTAGCAAGGCATAGGCTTCACCAGGCATCCCATAGCTCACCGTACATGCTTCAAACTCAAAATCAAACGGGGCATGACGCTGCATATTTTTCATCAGATGGATGAGCGAGAGAGAGTCTTTGCCGCCACTCAATCCTACGAGCACTCTGTCACCCTCTTGGATCAGTCGATACTGTGCGTTACTTTTACCAAAGACACGAAGCAGTTTTTTACTAATTTTTGCTTTTTTTTCCAATTATTTTTCCATCTTTTCTACCATTGTGAGAATAAAATCCGCTGAGACTTTGGCAGAACTCACCAAAAAGGCATCAAAATCAAATCCAGCATCCATATCTGCACTGTCACTGATCGCACGCAAGATAAAAAACGGCACACCCAGTGCATGGCAGACCACAGCAACCGCTGCACCCTCCATCTCTAGTGCATCCGCTTTGAATGTCTCACTGATCCATGCTTTTCGCTCTGGATTGGCAACAAATTGATCTCCTGTAGCAATCACACCCTCACGAAGGCTCAAGCCCTTGTCTCTAGCGATACGCTTGGCAAGTTCTCTGAGTGCCACATCTGCCCAAATACAGACATCACCCTCAGGCACAAACCCATAGGGATGTCCAAATGCAGTGATATCCAAATCATGCTGACAAAGCCCATCAGCAATGATCAAGTCACCGATATTGAGCTCCTCATTGATCGCTCCAGCCACACCAGAAAAAAGCAACCTATCACAGCCAAATTTCTCTATGAGTATCGTAGCGGTCAGTGACGCAAACACTTTTCCTATCTTGGAGTAGGCGACAACAACCTCTTGTCCTCTATATGTACCCTCATAGTAGGTATTATCCGCATACTCTGTTTTTTTCAAATCATGCAGCGTAGCAACAATCGGCTCTATCTCCTCAGGCATCGCGCCCATAATAGCTATTTTGGACACTATAGAGCCTTTAGCGCTTCAATCGTAGCCTCTAGTGAAGCCATATCACTCACATTGAAATGTGGTTTCTTGGTCGCTTTGCGATTGAGTCCTTTGAGCACATTACCATGCCCAAACTCGATATAGGCATCTACATCCTCATCGATATTTGCCATAGCGTGTTTGTACCGTACAGGTTTGACTAGCTGTTGTGGCAGTAGCTCTAGGGCTTCTGCTTTTGTACTATAGGGCTCTGCGGTGACATTGGAGATGACAGGAGCCACAAAATGATCTTGGAGCATCTCGATCAACTGCTCTGCCAAAGGTGCTACGGCACTCTCTAGCAGCGGGCAGTGTGAAGCAACAGACATATCCAGCAACATCGCTCTTCTGGCTCCTGCTTCCTTGAGGATATCTACGAGAAGTTCGAGATCGGACTTGATACCCGCGATAACAATCTGACCCTCAGCATTGTAGTTGACTGCCCAGACCTGTTTGCCAGCGTCTCTCTGTGCTTGACACACAGACTCAACGGCCTCATCACTGAGCCCTAGGCTCACCAGCATCCCTACGGGCTGTGTAGCACAGGCTTGAGCCATGAGCTTGCCGCGTAGATTCACCAGTGCCACCGCATCGATAGGATCGAGTGCACCTGCTGCCACCAATGCACCAAACTCACCCAGAGAGTGGCCCATCGCCAGAGCAGGCATCATATCAACCGCATCCGTGAAAAGCTTGTGTGCAATCGCAGCTACTAGCAAGATCGCTGGCTGCGTGTACTCTGTTTGACTGAGGAGATCATTCTCTTCGAAAAGCAGGTTTTCAAAATCAATACCCGTACGCTTGCTTGCTGCTGCTACCATTGTTCTGGCTACTTCTGAATTTTCAAAAAAATCCTTACCCATACCTGTGGCTTGCGAGCCCTGTCCTGCAAATAAAAATGCTATCTTTTTTGACATAGTGATACCTTTGAAATATTTTTCGTATTTTATCGTAAAGTGTGTTAGGGGAATATAGAGGAGGCAAGCCTCCTCTTGTAGATGTGTATGCTAGTTGTCTCGATGGAGACAAACTACGTGTGAACCGTACAGGTTCCTAACTAGCAGCCACAACCTCCACTATGGCAGTGTGCTTCACCGCCAACGATACCTGTTGAGACTTCATCATCTGTGGCATCTCTCTCTGAGATAATGGTGACACTGAACATCAAATCTTTGCCAGCCAATGGATGGTTGTAATCAATGGTTACTTCAGAATCCGTAAATGATTTGACGATGACCTGTACTTGCTGTCCATCTTCGCCCTGACCATAGAGCATCATACCTGCTTCTAACTCCACGCCCTCAAACTGCTCTTTTGGGAGTGTCTGTACTGCGTCTGCATTGATATCGCCATAGGCATCTGCTGCTGCTACCTTGATATCTGCACTGTCGCCTTCGTTCATACCAGCCAACTGTGCTTCGAGCCCAGGGATGAGCTGTCCATGACCTGTGATAAACTCTAGTGGCATGCCACCTTTGTTGCTATCGACTATCTCTGTAGTCCCAGCCTCTTTGACCTCATATTCGAGACCAACAACGCTATTTTGTTCTTTGATTGCCATTATTGTCCTTCTATAGTTTTGTTTTGGCATTGTAGCCAACAGAACTTTAGTTGAGCTTTAGACACAACAACTGTTTGCAAATTATTCTGCATACCACACAGGCAACCTCTCCATCCCAGAATCATCAAACATCTCATCCGTCACAACATCATCCGTCACACTCCACGCATCAAGGTCTTGATTGAAGCGACTCGCCCCGTGGAACATCAGGAACATATCCTCGACATTAGAAACGTTCCAATCTCCAATATCTTGGTTAAATGAACTTTCAGAAAACATCTCCCACATATCTATAACATTTGAAACATTCCAGTCTCCAATATCCTGATTGAATACACTCCCCGCAAACATGCCACCCATATCTGTTACGATAGAGACATCCCAGTCTCCAATATCCTGATTGAACGCACTCCATGCAAACATCTGGTGCATATCTGTTACATGAGAGACATCCCAGTTACTGATATTTTGATCAAAGTCTCCTGCTTCAAAAGCACTTGCCATAGAATTGACCTGCGAGAGATCAGGCGTATCATAGGCATGTATCTCCATAGCACACCCAAAAAATGCTCCCTCCATACTCTCCCATTGTATGGTTCCCCACTGCTCTATAGAGAGAAGCTTTT
>CAZEIN010000225.1:0-4303 GCA_964512425.1 uncultured Sulfurovum sp. | reverse complement strand
TTCGCATCGATCACTGCTTGGATCTCAGTGGTTGTTGGGTTGTCTCTATCACCATAAGTGCCTGCTGCGAGTGCTGTGCTGTAATCAACACCATCAATGGCACCACTTACGCCGTCGACAGAATTAATCTGTGCAGCTGTGGCAGCTGAGCCATTAGCGTTCCCATTTATGTCCTCTTCTACTTCAACTGTATTTACTAGTACCTGAATCTCTTCTGTTGTATCTACATCTTCTGCCTCTGCCGCATCTACTGCTGCATTGACATCTGCAAGGTTATCAGCAGTCACACCCGATACACCAACCTCATTATAATCATCAATTGTTGGTACAGGGTTTGTGCTGTCATCAGCATAAGCTTGAATCTTTGCACTTGCATCTGTATCTCCTACAGAACCTTTACCTCCCGAACATCCTGATAAAAATACAATACCTAGTATTACTAATACTATAGTGTATCTGGATTTTAAAAACTTTGTTTCTTTCATTTGTATCTCCTTTTAATAGATAGTTTAAAAAATACAATAGCAATTTGAAAATTTTGGCAAATTGCTATTGCCAGTTATCTCGCACGAGAACCTTTTGATACTTTCAGTCCAAATTATACACGTCTTTAAGCTCCTTCAGTAAACCACGATCACTACTGAACACGATCACTACTGAATTTGACATTACCATGGTAGCATAAAAATGTCAAAAGAAAATCGATTTTGTCAATTTTGGAGGTTATTTTTCTAAGATTTTTTATCCAAATCCAAAAAAACTAACGCCGGGCATGGACAAAAGTGCCCTTGTGTCTGTTTTTATCTCTATAATACTGTGCAGCTTTCGTCTTGCCCATCTTTTCATATGCCAGAGCAATCTCTTCATTTTTCGAAAAAAGCATTTTTTTAAATTGAGCATACATTTTTTTGACTTGAGATACATAGGTACTCTTAGCAAAATGTTTCAAAAACACTTTACAGTCCTCATGCATTTGCTTCTGCAATGAGGGATCTGTTTGGCTAGATTGAAACTGGAGAAAAACACTCTTGACCCGCAAAAATGCTGCCTTGTCTACTCTACGTCCCTGCGGATAATCTACGATATAGCTGTCTGCATAATATTTAGAGAGCAGATACTCTTCTGCATCGATGTGTGCCTGAGCAAGTAACAATATCGCATCCGCCACTTCATTGGCTTCGCTATAAGCTCCACGTAGAGAGAGGTAGAGATCATCTGCATACCGTAGTCTTTTTTCTGCTATCGCTTCCTTGATCTTTGCAAGCTGCTTTTTTGCAGACAATACTGTCTCTGTTGCTTCTATGGTAGGAGCTTTTATCCGATTTCTGGGAGTTGCGCAAGCTGTCAAAGCCAACAACACAAATACCACCAGCAATGGCACTATGATGATAACTCTCATTTTTATATCCTCTTTAACCCAAAATATGCAATAGAGATTGCATAATTTGGGTTTGATCTTTCTCTAGAGGTACTATCATATCTCAAAAATTGTAAAAATGGTATTATTTTGCTACAATACAAAAGTAAAACATGCATGATGGAGCCTTGATGAAACCTTTTGTCTCTACCGCTGGTTATATAGCTGTAGTTTGCGTAATGCTATTTTCTTCGATATTAGCATATCTAAAACTGCAAGGCAGCATTCTTGAAGTCTCTCCACTCCAACTCTTTAGTATGATTGGTGTTACTTTTACATGTATGCTACTTTGGGAATATATTAGCAAAACAAAATACAATCGTCTGCATCACATAACGAGCTCTTTTCACGCACTCTCCTCCTCCAATTTTCATATATTAAAATCTACTCTCTTCCGATGGATTTCTCTTTTTGTACCCTTTTATATTGGCTATTTTATACTCACACACCATTTTTATTTTATACACAATCAGGCATTTGCACCCACTATTCTTCTCTTTGGTCTATTTCTGAAAATCATGCTCTTTATATCTCCTCTCTATATCTTTGTGACCCTTAAATTCAGAGGTCAATATCACTATGAATTTAATGATTATGCACTACTGACACTCATTGGGCTCAAATCCTTGGCATGCACCATTTTTTGCAAGAAACCAGTAGCATCATTCTACAAAAATAGACGTGTCAAAAAAGTATTTCTCGTGTATTTGGTTAACTTCTTTTTCATCACACTAATGGCACGTTTTTTGGTACAAGAATATCATGGGTTTGAGCAGATGCTACATACACTATTCTCAGATAATTTTGCCAAAATGCATTGGTACGATAAGGCACGAAATACCTATTTTTTACTTTTTCATTCCCTTTTCCTCGTCGATGTAAGTATCGCAACGATTGGCTATGCATTTGCTAGTAGATGGCTCAATAATCGTACCAAAAGTGTAGATTTTACCCTCTCTGGCTGGATGGTCGCCATTATATGCTATCCCCCATTCAACAGCTTTCTCTCTGGCAATTTTATCTCCTACAACACACCCGCCACACATGCCATCATCACCTCCCAAGCTGCATGGGCGTTTATTTTTGTTCTTCTCATTCTTGCCTATACTATCTATGTCTGGGGAACCGTGGCACTAGGATTTAAATTTAGTAACCTCACTAACAGAGGTATCATCACCACAGGTCCCTATCGTTTTGTGCGCCACCCTGCCTATGCTGCCAAGAACTTTGCCTGGCTCATAGATAATACCTATGTCTTCACCAATATTTGGGCAACACTTGCATTTTTTGCCTGGAATGGGATCTATATCCTCAGAGGACTTACCGAAGAACGTCATCTAAGCCATGATCCATCCTACCGAGACTATACACAAACAGTCACATACCGTTTTATCCCTAAGATCATCTAATCCAAATCAAAACTTTTGACATTTTTGACAAAAAAACAAATACTTTATGCTATAATAGGGCATTTACTCTTTTGATTCTAATTAGATACTTTTGAGGTACCTAATAAAAAAGAGGGATTTAATCACTTAAAAAGGGATTTACCATGAAACATAATGTTTTTCTCAGATATCTGTTCTTACTCTTCACTATCGTTGCCTTTGCCCTAGGTGGGGATTCGACAGATGAAACCAACAAACCTCGTATTACCGTAACAGGTGTTAGCCTTTATGAAGGGAATAGTGGCACCACTACTGCCAATGTGTCTATTCATATTGACAAATGCCCAAACAAAGCCAACCTCAACCTCAAATTGAATACATCTGATGGAACAGCTACATTGGCCAACAACGACTATATCGCTGTCTCCAATGCCGCTATTGTCTTTGCTCAAGATGCTACAAATGAACATGGCTGTACCCAAAACAAAACAGTTGCTGTCAGTCTCAAAGGAGACACTACCGTAGAACCTGCAGAAACCATCGGTATCCGCGTCACTGACAATGGCACAACCAATGCGCAACACATGGAGTTTGATAGTGGATTTGTACCCCCCAATGGGCATACTGGGCATAGTGATGCATCCATCACTATCTGGGATGATGATTGGGTACCGACTATTTCTTTACCAAGTACTAAATATATTATTGAGGGAGACAGCCCTACAAAGACTAGCCATATACGGCCTCTCTTTAAACGGGGTGGCTCTACTTATAATGGAGCGTTGCCCAACCCTGTCACCATTACCTATCAGGTTAAAACGATTTCCGGAGGATTTACTCCAGCAACCAGTAGTGATGTTGTTTTCCAAACACAAACACTGACTCTTCATAATACTGCTTCCGACATTAATTACGTTACAAAAGGTGATATCACACCAGAAACTCCTATAGATGAATACTTCGAGGTTAAAATTCTCTCTGTAACCAATGCCACCATCGATAATGCGCACAAAACTACCCGTGTAAGAATCAGGGATGACGATGCACTACCCTATCTCAGGAAAATCGATAAAACTATTTGGGAAGGGGATAGTGACTGGAACTATGATGACTATTCTTTCGCTCTCTCAGCTATACCAAAATCTCCCGTTACAATTAGCTATATAGTTAGAGAAAGATCTGTCGTTTCTGCAAGAAATGGAGAAGATTTTATCGCAAGATCTGGTACACTTACTATCCCAACTTCTAGAGCATACCAGAAATTAAGTCAGGCGGGGCAGCACATAACAATAAAAGGTGACAGAATCAATGAAACAAATTATGAATACTTAGAAGTATATGTTACTAGTGCTATAGATGGAGATGGAAATGATATATTGGCGGTACTTTATTCCAAGGATACAAGTACTATCACTATACATGATGATGACACCCCCATCGAAATCTCCATGATCGATCCAGAAGATGTCACAGAAACTGAATCGTCCCAGACACTTAA
>CAZEIN010000224.1:0-9242 GCA_964512425.1 uncultured Sulfurovum sp. | reverse complement strand
AGGGCAAATAGCTCTTTGATATTGCTATCAAAACTAAATTTGTTATTGGTTGTAGTACTATCTCCTGTGGTTGTTTCTGTCTGCAAGAACCCTAATAACTTACTTCCTAATGTCAGAGAAGAGGCTCCTGTACTACCTGCCAAAGAGAAGAGTCCACGACTCGTAATTTTTCCGCCTTCAAATCCGTACTTAATACCTATTCTACTCGCTAGTCCTGTCTTGATCTCGACAATCTTTGCCACGATATACACTTGTGGTTTTTCTACATCAATACTTCTGATTACTTTACGAATATTTTTGATTTGCTCCCCTGTTGCAAGGACGATTAGTGCGTTTCTCTCTGCATCTCCTACAACCATAGCTTTTTTGACTTTTACTCCTTTTTTGGCAGCTCTACTGGTCATTCCATTCATCTGTGATACAAGTTTGCTGAGAATCTTCTCCATATCCTCTACATTGGAATTTTTGAGAGCGATGACATACATCTTTTGCTCGACATCATCACCCTTCTGATCTAGCTGCTTGATATAGCGAATCATTTTATTGACATTTTCTCTTTTGCCGACCAAGATAATAGAGTTGGTAGAGTCATCTTTGAGTACATCTACTTTTTCTCCCGGTATTGTTTTGGGGAAGAGTTGTCCTGCCATTTTGACAGCATTGCCATGTACTGCTTTGGCTACGGCATACTTAAGCTTGATAACAGTAGAGCCCTTTCGTCCCGCACCCTCCACTGAATCAATAATTTTCTTGATGGATTTGAGCGTACGAGGATACGCCGTGATCGAGAGAACATTATTGTTTTTAAAAGAGACCACTTTGGCATTTTTATGAAGGAGTGGCTTAATCTTGGCACGGATGACTGCAGCATTGGAAGTTTTGAGTTTGAAGAGAACTGTTTTAAGGGTATTTCCAGAGACTTTGTCATCTACTGCCAATCCCATTCCAGCAGCTTCTGATGCCTTGACTACCTGCATAAAATCACCCTGTTCTACAAGTGTAAAGCCTTTATTAGCCAAAATAGCATTTGCCAGAGGAATCAGTGAACTTTTCTTGATAGGTTGCGTAGAGACAAAGTTGATTTTGCCTTTTAGTGGTGTATTGATCAGTATATTTTTATGTGTAATTTTACTGACCATCTCCACAAAATCTTTAATGTCTAGGTTTCTAAAGTTGACATTGACCGTCTCTTCTTTTGTTGCAGCGATCAACAGTGTGATTGTTGCCATCAAGACTAATAGTAGTTTATTGAACTTCATATTCTAATTCCTTCTCTTCATTTTTTCTGACTACGGTAATCGTGAGCCCTTCTATGGAGTCTACCGACTTGAGTATGCTCATAGGACCATTAAAATCAACAATCTCTTCACCATTAATTGCCTTGATCATATCCCCTCTCAATAACCCAAGTTTTGCAAATGGGCTACTTTTCCGAATAAATCTTACTTTATACCCTATCATTTGATTGTTTTTCTTTACTGGGCGTAAGCCGATATCTCTCATCGCTTTATCAATATCTGAAACATAGCTCTTAAGTACGCTCCGTGGCACAAGTTTGATGCCATCTTTCTCTATAATTTTCTCTTCTCTATGCTCTTTTTTTACATCTGACTTCTCTGTACTGTGCACCACACTGTTGATCCGAGACTTACCTTTGCTCTTTTCTTCAAAGAGTTTGAGCGTATATTGTTTGTTCTCTTTGTCAAAATATGCCTCTCTTGCAGATGCACCTGTGAGCACAAAGCCATCAAGTTCTTCACCTTTCGAGAGGATATGGCTTTTCCCTTTTTTCAATAATGTAACAATACATACCTCTCCACCGCTATAAATCCCGACCAACCGTATATCCCGAATCGAAGGTTGACGTTTTAGCGGCTGTTTCCTGACTGGTGTTTTTACCTGTGGCAAAGCAACATCTGAAGCAAACCGATAGCGATAATGCAAAGATGACTTTACTCGTTTCGCGACTTTATCAACTCCTACTTCTGGTAAATAGAGATACTCTACAGTGACCCAACCCAGCTTTACAATGGTTATCAAAGTGAGTAGTAGTATAGCAAGACTAAGGTTTTTGGTATTAGAACTTTGACTCATAGTACCATCCTTCCTTGCTTTTCTTCAATATTTTTGTAAATGCTCTATTTGTACTTCCCTTGGACATATTGATACGCATGTACCGCTCATCTAGTTTTATTTCACTATGTAATGCACCCAAACTACTCTCACCTTCTACTTGAACCCTCAGTGGAGAGAATATAGAATGTACTGCATGAAGCTGTACTATTGAGGTTTCTGTTGCCAACCCCTCCGCAACCAATATCTCCGTGATGTCTGCTTTGGTATACATCAAAAGACTCCAGATTGTAATATCCTTGGCAGTCGCTATAGGGGCACCACCAAAATAAAAAACGGGGTGCTTAATGGTCAAACTCAGTGTTCCTTCTTCTAGTGCTTCACCTGCAATAATGATATTCTGCATAGACAGCTTTTTTTCCAGCATATAGTAAAGCTCTTTTTTGGGCATCAAAAACATCACTGCTATAGGCAAAAGGATAAGCAGTATCAATATATTTCTTACCACTTGCATTTTAGCTCCAATCTATACTTCTCTCCATCACGGGCTATGGCTAACTCTGTGATTTGTACAGGTATGCTGGCAAACTGTTTACCAACAATCTTATTCAATTCAGTTCCTGTAAGATTTTCCAAAATAATATATGCCTTATTTTTCTCTATTTTGAATTTTTTTACTTTCTCTTTTGCCAACGTCCTTTGAATATTTCCCAATACTCGAGCTCGTGTTTTACTCTTTCCCCAAAGCTTCTTCATCGTAGCGATATCTTCAAATTGAGAAATAAGGGCTATAGATTCTTTACTTTTTTTCTGTAATGCCCCATATGAAACATATTGGAATAGCACTGCACCGAGCAGAAGCAATGCACTAAACAACACAATCAGCTCATTTTGATATTTGCGAAACATCTACAGTGCTCCCTTCAGCATGAAGCCAGTAGTATTTTTCACTACTTTTAACTTTTTACTTTTTGCATATTTTTTGAGCTTGGGTATACTTTTCTGATTGGTAGCAATGCTTACTTCATACCCTTGGGGTGTAATTTTCAAGGTATCTATCTTGGAAACTTTACTTGTAAGCTTACTAAGATCCTTGAGTCGATCTCTAATTTTACGTTGTGTACTATCTAGTGCATAGTTACTCTCATAGAGATTTTTCAACAAGAAATTTGATTTTCCTTTGATCTCTGGTGATTTTGCTTTTGCCTTTTCTATGTTCCTATCTATATGAGTCATGGCATTTTGGTATTTGATCCCTTGCACAAAATACCCCACAGCCAATACTATCAAAAGCAGAGATAGGATGATGGCTTGTTGCTGTGTGACCAGCATAGTTCTACTTTGCACGGGAGAAACCCCTTTGTCTGGACGAAAGGCATTGGTGACGATTCCATATTCTTCTTCGGCTACGATACTTTTGGGGAGTATGACTACCGTATCATCCACAGTAACAATAGCATTTTTCTCGTCTGCAGATACGGGATATTTAAAATGCTCTTTTGCTTGTTGTGCAAAATAGATTTTATTGATCAGGTTTTTAGACAAACCTTTTTCTGCCAAAAATGTCTCTATTTTCCCCATATCATAGGCGATAAATGCCCATCCATCATCCTCTTGGATCACTGCATAACTATAGGCTCCCGCACCAGTCAACTCATCGAGAATAGAGGGGGCTAATTTCATCGCTTGATAGTGATATTTGATAGGTAATGATTCTTTTTTAAAGATATAAAATTGCGGTGTCAGTATCAAGTCATACCGTTTCGCACGCGTCACATAAGGCATATCCCTATGTACCAGTAGAAGCTCTTCATTAGTTGCCAAAAAACTCAAAACCCTCTATCCTTCCATTCACATAATTAAACACAAAGCTATAATTCCCTTTTCTGAAGCTATAGGACGCTTTGCATTGTGCTACTGCCAATGCTTTTTTTGAGAAGAGCCACTTGTAGGTATCCCTACTCTCTCCCACCTCTGAAAGGAATGTATTTAGTGCCCCCCATTGATAATCACTCTGCACCACACTCAACTCTGTATCATATAAAAAAGCCAACACTTCTGGTGTCGTAAACTCACCATCTACCTTCTGATGATTAACACCAAAGCTAAAATACTTTTGCCATGGTATCTGATAGACTTCTTTATCATCTGCTTCATAGCGATAGTCATCCAGCAATTGTTGAAACTTTCTGAAGGTGATTATACCTTTTTTTTCGTTTAGTCTGCTTGTCACACCAAAGGAAACCCCACTGTGCCGCTTCAATGCAGCTCTAATTTTCTCTCTGAGTAACGCGGCATCTCTTATATTTACTGTGTCTGTCAGCATCTCAAAAAGTGATTGAGCCAAGGAACTTCTGTTGTTGTCTGCTGTCTCCAACCATGCGATATTGACACGGTTTGCCAAGGGACTACATGCAATCCCCATCATAAATTCACCACTCTCTGCACGCAAGCCAAGTGGTGTTTCAAAGAGTGTCTGCATAGTATTTTTAGAAGGTTTCTTGCCTAGTATTTGTCGGAGTAACTCTACCATGTCTGCACTCAAGAGATTGGCTTGTATCATAGAGGTCTTGATCTCTGCCTTGTCTCTGGCGACATCAAGGTATTTAAACATGACTCCCATGAGTGCAATCATGGTCGCAATCACAGAAAGCGTAATCAAAAGTGTAATAGCAGGTCGCATTTTTCTTGTCATTCAAAGCCCGATTTAAGTAAAGTGGCTATAATTATATTTAAATTTTCATTAATCACAAGGATTACATAGTATGAGAAAAGCATTCAGTTTAATAGAACTACTAATCGTTATCGCAATTTTAGGACTCTTGGTTGGCTTGGTCGGCCCTGCATTGATGAAGCAGTTTGGTGGGGCAAAACAGAAACTAGTCTGCACGCAGATGGCACAAATAGAACAAGCGTTGGATACATTTAGACTGGATAATGGCATCCTCCCCACTACAGATGAAGGACTAGAAGCATTAATCTCCAATCCTGATGCAGACAAATACCCTAACTATAATGGTCCTTATTTTAGCAAAGGCAAAATGCCTAAAGATTCATGGAAAAGAAAATTTGAGTATATTGGTACAGGCAACAGCTTTGATATTATTAGTCTAGGTGCAGATGCCAAAGAAGGCGGAGACGGAGAGTCTACAGATATCTACTTCAGCAAGTGTCAACACTAGTATAATGCACGACACCCCCTCTCTATCAACCCGCAGTCATACGGGTTTCTCTCTCATTGAACTCCTGATTGTTATTGCACTCATTTCTCTCTTTGGTTTTATGGTTTTTGGTTCGATGAAAAAATCAGCAATCAAAAAAGAGCCCTATGGAATCAAAAATCTAAAAAAAATATTCAAACCCTCTAGCGATGCCGAGCTACTCTGCATTGACAAGTGTACCAAATGTTTTATTCGTATTCCTGGTGAGACTGCACTGCAAGAGGTTGAAAGTAAACTCACTGAACTACAAGCCTATATCGTTGACAAAGATGACAACCCTCAAAAGATTGATTTTGGCAGGGTGGATGACCATCCTATATGTTTACGATTTAGGTATTATGGCAATGGCAGTACAACACAGATTATCTTGGAGTCTGAGGATAAATACTTCTACTTTCCCAGCTACTTTGGAAAAATATCCATACATACCTCCCTCGAAGAGGCTACTGACAAATGGGTAGAAAATACCAAGATACTCACCAGCCAAGGAAACTACTACAAATGAGAAAAGCATTTACGCTCATGGAGATTATGGTCTCAGTTGTCCTCATTGCCATCGTTGTACTAGGTATCACGAAGATCCAAAAAGAGAATATCTTCATGGCAGAGTATATTGCTGGACGGGTACAGTCTGAACTAGCAAATACCCTTTTCCTAGGCAAAGAGGCTCTACGCTACGACAAGGACGAAAAAGATGCGTATACCTTAGTGCGGAAAATAAATATTCGCAATGATAAAAGTAAAGAAATTCTCAAAAGCATCAAACGAACAATCCACATCTCAGAGCCACTTCCTATAGGAGAACTGCCTATTCCTATAGAGTTACGAGCTATCATGCTCAAAAACAAATATGCTGGACGTTTCTACCGCATCAAACGGTAGCTTCTCGTCCCTCGAAGAAATAGATAAAATAGCAATAAACCTGTTGCCATCAGCAATAGATTTCCAAATAGGTCATGATAGAGTGGAAAATCCGCCTGCTTTTTGACAAAGTTTGCCACCATCAAAAGCCTAAAAAGATTCATTGCACTTAATATGACATACCCCATGACAATCCACCGAGCCTTATGTATCCATGAGACAGGATATGCCAATACTGCTGCCAGTAGTACGAGTACAGGGATCATACCATTGCAGGCTTTGGTAACGATGACTTTGTAGTGTGGGTTGATCATGATATCCACTCCCTGCAATCTACCCTCTCCTAGTCCAATATCTAGAAAATAGAGTGTCAACTGTGTTTGATAATGGTTAACATACTCCGCAACAGGAGAGATCTCCCAATAAAACAGACCAAACAGTATCAGCAACAGTGCCAAATATAGGTAGGAAAAAAATTTCATATATGTATCATAGCATAAATAGATAACCATTTCTCTAAGCCTAAAAATCAATTACCCTAATCTAATTAGGATATAATAAGCAAAAACTCTCATACTACCAAGGGATATTACCGCCAATGCTATACAAATATAAAGGTCTTGACCAGAATGGCAAAACTGCCAAAGGTACACTCACGGCTAACAGTGTCGAAGAGGCAAAGCAGAAATTACGCACACAAAATATCTACTACCAGAGTCTCGAAGAGACCAAACAGCTCTCTATGGAGGCATTTTCCAAACGTGTCATGCCTGGTACATTGCTCAGCAGTATGTCTAAAGAGCTCTCCAGCTACCTCAACTCAGGAATGACTATTCTTACGGCACTCAAACTCATGGAGAACCAGCATGAGGGAGAGAAAAAATACACTGCTTTTCTGGGTGTTACTCGGACGATGATTGAGGAGGGAAAATCTCTCTATGTGGCATTAAATTCTCAAAAAGTCTATGCCCTGCCTGATTTCTTCCTCCAGAGTCTCAAAGTGGCAGGTCAAAGTGGCAAAATGGTTGAGGTGCTCACTAACATGAGTGTCTTTTTCTCCGCACAGAACAAGATCAAAAAGCAGGTCAGTAATGCCATGGCGTATCCAATCTTTATCTTCATTGTTGCTATTGGTATGTCGGGATTTCTCATCAGCGTAGTGGTACCTCGTATCATCGGAATCTTTGAGGATACAGGGCAGGAACTACCTGCAATTACCCAATTTGTATTGGGCATTAGCAACTTCCTCACCTCGCACTATCAGGCAATCCTCGTAGGATTTGTCCTCTCTGTGCTCTTGTTCAAATTTTCTTATGGCAAAATTGCTGCGTTTAAGCTCTCTGTAGATGCCATGCTCCTAAGACTTCCTATTTTTGGCTCACTGATCCAAAACCATGAGCTGGGTAGATTCAGTTATATCCTCGCACTGATGCTGGACTCAGGCGTCTCCTATGCTCAGGCTGTGCAGCTAGCGAGTACCACTTTTGGCAATGAGGCATTGAAGCTCTCCTTTGCCCAAGCATCCACCAAGGTCATGGAGGGAAACAAACTCTCCAATGCCCTGTATATGATCAAAGGATTCAAGCCCAAGCGTAACTTTTTACAATCCTTGGCACTGGGAGAGGAGTCTAGTGAAGTTGCCTCTATCCTCTCTAACCTCTCTACGCTCTATAGTGAAGAGAATGAAGACAAGCTCAAACTCCTACTCAGCCTCATGGAGCCAGCGATGATGCTCTTTATCGGTCTGGTAGTCGGTGTGATAGTTGTAGCAATGCTATTGCCAATCTTTAGTATGAGTTCAGGATTCTAGGAGCATATCATGGCAAAACAGCGATTTAGAGATATCAAACAAGGTAGGGTTTCACAAGCACCCAAAAAAGAACCAAGAACAAACAAAGGCAGACATTTCCGAGCCAGCCTCGGAAATCGCCTCAAAGCAGCCATCACCGATGGTTTTATGCTGGTGATGCCATTGATGTATATTGTTTTCTATGCCGTGTTCGGTGGCAGAGAAGGATTTGCTACACACATGCTCCTAGGATGGATCTATATCCTCCTGCCTCTGGTCATTGTGCAGATTGTTTTTATGAGCCGTAGCAAGCATGGTCAAACACCGGGTATGCGAGCGTATGATTTGGGTCTGGTAAATATCAAGACCAACGAGAAGCCCGACACAGGCATCATCATCTATCGACAGATGCTCTCATTACTCTCATTGGTGAGCTTTGGTTGGGCAACAATGTTTTTTCGCAAAGATCGCCGCCCCCTCCATGACCTACTCTCTGGCACGACTCTCAACCAACTCCCCAGACACATAGCCAAGCCAGAGACGGAATGAGCCCACATACAGCTAGTGTAGTTACAAAAACCCCTATCAATGCGGCACCTTTAATGGGTGCATTTTACTTTTTCTATTTTGCATTGGTTGGTGTCTATATCATTTTTTTGCCCAAACTTTTACTAAGCCATGGCTTTTCTGCTACAGAAGTAGGTGTGATTTACGCTTCTGGGCCTTTTATGCGGTTTTTACTCCCCTTTGTTTTCCGTCACTTTATCCATTTGACACACCGTGTCTATCAGATTTCACTGCTTATTGGTGTGGCATCTACTTTTCTCTTTTTTATCACGGTTGATCACTTTTGGAGCTATCTGATAGCCAATCTCATATTTGGTGCTAGTGCAGGAGCTATTCTGCCTTTTGCAGAGGCAATCGCCTTGCAGGTGATCTCCAAAGAGCGTTATGGCAAAGTACGTCTCTGGGGTTCTATAGGGTTTACTGCGATAGCACTCTTTTTGGGGCAGTTTCTCTCCTCTCCTCAGGATGGCATCTTGTGCCTCAGTATCTTGGCAGTCGCTACCCTGCTCTTTGGGTATTTCATCGTCCATTTTGACCAAGAGTCCGCACCTACCCAGAGTATCAAAGAGACCAACAAGGACTTTTCTATTGTCAAATACTGGGCATTTTGGCTCAGTGCATTTCTCTTGCAGGTGAGCTTTGGAGGATTTTATAACTTTTTTACGATTTATGAGACAGCACATGGCATCTCGCTGCAAACCACTGGGTATCTCTGGAGTTTTGGGGTACTG
>CAZEIN010000223.1:0-2155 GCA_964512425.1 uncultured Sulfurovum sp. | reverse complement strand
CGAGAGTATTCCTTGTGACAAGAGACATTTTGATCCCCTCTATCATCTGGGACATGTAGCTAGTCAGGGAGTGTGGGAGATAGAGCTCTCAGGCGAGGTCAATCTACATGTTATCCACCGTTTCACTCAGTCAGCAGCGTTGATTCCTTATCGTATCGCAGTGCATGTGACACCCAATAGTCAGGCTTCGGTCTATGAGCAGTTTGTGGATGCAGGGGCGTTGGGGAGTTTGGTACTCTATGGCTATGACCTGTTCGTGGGCAGAGATGCCACACTCAAAATGGTCAAAAACCAGACACTCAAAAAGGACAGCTATCACACTGTAGCCTCACACCGCTGTGAAGTAGGTAGCAGTGCCACACTGGATATGGCGACCTTTGATTTTGGTGCGGCTTCTGCACTACAGTTGATGCAGATTGCACTAGGTGAACGAGCCCATGTAGAGGCTGCACATCTACTCTATGCCAGCGATAATGCCAAGCGTGGTACAGTCTCCAAGATCATCCATATGGGTGAGGGCTCTACCAGCAACCAGCAGGCAAAAAATATCCTAGGAGACAGTGCCAGAGGGATTTTTGATGCACTAATCAAGGTAGAGCACTCTGCCAAATACACCAAAGCCCACCAAAACTCCAAAGCAATCCTGTTGGAGACGGGTGCCTATATGGCGAGCAAACCACAGCTAGAGATCTATATCGATGAACTCGAAGCCAGCCACGGGTCAACCACAGGACAGCTAGATGGCAAACAGCTCTTCTACCTACAGTCACGTGGTATCTCCGAGGTAGAGGCGAAGCGTATGCTGATTCAAGCCTTTGCCAATGAGCTGATTGATGCAGTGGATGGCGAGATGATCCGTGAGATACTGCATCGTGATTTTGATGAGGCCTTTTATGGTCAAACGCGTGTCGAGTGTATCGATACCTGCCACGGCTGTGAAGATGTCGTGCTAAACGAAGGAGTCTGATATGACAATCCAAGAAAGAGTAGATGAGCTACGGAGTGATTTCGAGCTCTTTGATGATGCAAATGACAAGCTAGAGTATATTTTTGATCTAGGCAAAGCCCATGAGGGACTCCCAGCCGAAGAAAAAACAGAAGCAACAATGATCGTAGGTTGTGCCTCAGAAGCATGGTTGGTCTGTGAATGTACGCATGGCGTGATTCATTTTAGCGGTGAGGGCACCAGCGAGATGGCAAAGGGTATGATGATGATGCTTTTGAGTATCTTCAGTGAGCGTACGGCTGATGAGATACTCTCGTTTGATCCGGCCAATCTACACAAAATGGGTATCGTAGAGCTACTCTCTCCCGTGAGACAGCAGAGTCTGGAAGCATTCCTGGGCAAAGTCTACGGATACGCACAAGAGTGTAGAGAGAATTAGAAATTAGAAATGATGACTGAACCTGCAAAAAATGATACACAAGGAACCACACACATGGCAGACCAAACCATACGAGAAAAGATGCAAGCCCAAAAAGAGGCTTTTTTGGCAGCTCAACCCAGCGACAAGGAGATGCAAGCCCTCGTCATAGAGCATCTCAAACAGATCTACGACCCAGAGCTACCTGTGGATATCTACAATCTAGGGCTCATCTATGAGGTAGTATGCCATACGGATGCGGTCAGTGGCATGAAGAGATGCCATATCACCATGACACTCACTTCCGCCACCTGCTCCATGTCCGATGTCATCGTAGACCTCGTCAAATCCATCGCCAACCGCCAAGAAGGACTAGAAGAGGTCGAGGTAGAGATCGTTTTTGATCCACCTTGGTCCCAAGAGAGCATGACAGACGAAGCAAAGCTGGCTATGGGGTTGCTGTAGGATTCATTTTTCAATGGTTGTTTCTTTTCAAGATTTTGTTATACTTCTTGTAACTTTTTTCTTGTCATGATAAAGCTTGACATGTTAGTACAACGGCTATCTACACTAATATCATACCTGTTTCAATCTTGATAAAAATTTGATATAAAATCAAGTTGTTTGCATGATTATATCAAATCTCGCTGAGGTATGATATTAGTGTGATAGTAATTGTTATACTTCCAAATCTACCATTACTAAATATCTTTTCATCTTTTTTTGTGTAATACATTTAAAATTTTGTTTATAATTAATATGGATAAAAATATAACAATAAAACTTGCAAT
>CAZEIN010000222.1:0-1563 GCA_964512425.1 uncultured Sulfurovum sp. | reverse complement strand
AAATACTTTCAGAAGATGCTTTTCTATAGTTTTATCAAACAAAGATACAGATACATGTTACAGTTTGAAGCAAAGATATTTAAACAATTCATAAAAAACATAACCTCCAAAGCTCCTATACGCTACCATACTTCCATGAAGAAAAATATACCCCACGATACCCTCATCATCGGAGCAGGTGCCGCAGGGATGATGGTTGCCATCACTGCTGGCAGATGCGGCAAACAGGTATTGCTGCTAGAAAAGCTCCCAAAAATAGGTGCCAAGCTCAAAGCCACAGGTGGCGGCAGATGTAATCTCTCCAATACTCTCTCCAATGAAGCATTCATGGAAGCATTCGGCAAAGATGGGCGGTTTATGCGTACTGTGATAGAGGCATTTGACCATCATGCACTCAGAGATTTTTTTGCTGAGATTGGCGTAGAGACAGATGTGCCTGATGGGTTTCGTATCTTTCCTGTCGGACACAGCTCTCAGACCATCATCGATGCACTCTCTGCAGAGATGGCGCGTGTGGGTGTCGAGATACAGTGTGGGCAGAGAGTCACACATATAGAAAAAACCGACAAGCAATTTCATGTCACCGTAGGGTGCATCACACGCACCAATCAACCCACAATCCATACGAGCAAAACCCTCATCATAGCCACAGGCGGCAGAGGCTACCCGCAGCTAGGAGCTGAGGGCCAAGGCTATGATTTGGCTGCTACTCTAGGTCATAGTTCTACCTCCATATTTCCTGCTATGATGCCGCTCAAAGTAGCCCAGTCTTGGGTGGAATCTTGTCGAGCTGACACGATACCCAATACCCAAATTATCGTTGCTATTAAAAAGTATAGAAAACGTCGTGCAACAGGTGATTTGATTTTTACCAGAGACGGCATACGGGGGCCTGTAGTGCTTGATTTCTCTAGGGAGATTACGCCACTACTCGCCAAGGAGACAGAGGTTCCCATATTAATCAATATGACTAAAGGCATGGATGAAGAGCAGATCCGAAACCATATCAAAACAAAGCTCGCAGACAACACCCCCTACACCACACAAACCCTACTAGAAACCCTCCTGCCCTCCTCTCTCTCACAAGTACTCTGCCAACTCTCAGGAGCCAACCCACAGCGTGGATTTGCCAAACAAAAAGGAGAAACCAGAGAGCGACTCATCCAGCTACTGGCATGGACACCACTGACAGTCACAGGACATGATGGGTTTGACAAGGCGATGATTACCAGGGGTGGTATCAAGCTAGGAGAGATTGACAGCAATACGATGGAGAGTAAACGGGTAGAGGGGCTATACTTTTGCGGAGAAGTAGTCAATCTAGATGGGCCTTGTGGAGGATATAACCTCCAGTGGGCGTTTAGCAGTGGGTTTGTGGCGGGGAGTTGCTGTACGGATAGACCATACACCCAAAAGCTACAATAGCACTTTGTTAGTGACCGTCATTCCGTGCTTGACACGGAATCCACGGCTCCAAGCAACAGGTATATCTGGTATCGCTCCTCTCGTGCCAACCGTGGATCTGGAATCAAGGTCAGGATGACGGTGGTGTCATACTAAACT
>CAZEIN010000221.1:0-2111 GCA_964512425.1 uncultured Sulfurovum sp. | reverse complement strand
ATCATGAATTTCTATTTCGAGATTTGCGGGTAAAGCTATACCCAAATCTCGAAATAGGATTCTCTGAATATGTGCTATGCTCGTATTTAAGGGGTTTGTGTAAAATTTGAGTCGCACCCATAGGTTCGGCGATGGTTTTACGCAAAGCCCTTGAATGCGATGATAGTGCACAGTCATGAATTTCTATTTCGAGATTTGGGCTATATAAGTACCGATGAGCACAACCCTATCACGCCGCCAAACACCCCGCCCCAGACCACGAGCCAGCCTAGATGCTCATAGATGAGGTTTTGTACGAGCTCTTTGACCATTTTGGGGCTCAGTTCATCGAGTCGTTTGGTGACGAGTTTGTCTATGCTTTTGATCATATCCTCACTGAGAGAGGAGTGCGTGAGATGGTGGTCTAGTTGGGATTTAAATGCATCTGAGGCTACGATGGAGCTCACGGCTCCCTTGAGTTTACGACTAAATGAGTCTCGCAGAGGCTCTAGTGCCTCCTCTCCGCCAAACATCTGCATCATAGAGCCAAATTTGGACTCCATCACACTCTGCTTGAGTGCCTCAAAAGCAGGTGTAAAGTCAGCAGACTCTACCAGTGGGGCTAGATCGATTTTTTGCTCTTCATCTTGAAAAAACCGATTGAGCTTTTCTGAGGTAAAAAACTGCTCCATCATCATCGTCTTGATCGCATGTTTAAACGTCTCAAAATTTTTCTCTATCACACCAGAGCCATAGAGTAATGGTACCTTCTCAAACAGCATATGTATTGCCAGCTGATTAGTCATCGCTCCAGAGAATGCAAAAAGCCCAGTGAAGAGCACCATTGTATGGTAGGGTTCCTCTAGCTGGTACGATATACCAATCAGAGCCAGAGAAATGATGTCCGTTACTTTTGATTTATTTAGCATGTTTCTACTCTTTTTTTGCTGCCATTATAGCCAAGATAAAATTATCTTAGTGTATAATCTCTCAACTCAAACAGAAGGCAGACCCATGTTATCGCAAAGAATCCAAGCACTCTCACCCTCCATAACCATCGCAATCACTATGCTCGCAGCCGAACTCAAAGCAGAGGGCAAAGATATCCTCAGCTTCTCCGCTGGTGAGCCAGATTTCAATACCCCTCAAGCCATCAAGGATGCAGCCAAAATAGCCATCGATGAGGGCCTTACCAAGTACACCCCAGTAGCCGGCATCCCAGAGCTACTCGATGCGGTTAGGGGCAAACTAGAGCGCGACAATGGTCTCACATATGAACGTTCGCAGATTATTGTCAGCAATGGTGCCAAGCAATCGCTGTTTAACCTCACGCAGACACTGATTGATGAAGGGGATGAAGTGATCATCCCTGCTCCCTACTGGGTGACCTACCCTGAGCTGGTCAAATATGCAGGTGGCGTACCTGTCACCATCAATACAGATGACAGAGCAGGGTTCAAAATCACCGCAGCCCAGCTCAAATCTGCCATCACACCACGTACCAAAATGCTCATTCTCACCACCCCCTCTAACCCTACCGGAGCCGTCTATAGCAAAACTGAGCTAGAAGCACTCGCAGAGGTACTCAAAGGCACCAATGTCATCGTAGCCAGTGACGAGATGTATGAGAAGCTTGTGTTTGGAGACAGCATCTTTACCTCCGTTGCCAGCATCAGTGAAGATATGTTCCAACGCACCATCACCATCAATGGCCTGAGTAAGGCAGTTGCTATGACAGGCTGGCGTTTTGGCTATCTGGCAAGTGCAAGCAAAGAATTGGTCTCCAAAATGACCTCACTCCAATCCCAAAGCACCTCCAACATCAATTCTATCGCTCAAAAAGCAGGTATCACGGCACTTGACGGTACAGTAGATGCAGAGATAGAGACCATGAGACAGGCCTTTGAGTCACGATCCATAGAGGCGACAGAGCTTTTCAATGAGATCGATGGACTCAGCGTTGCCAAGCCAAACGGAGCATTTTACCTCTTTGTCAATATCAAAGATATCACAGAGGACTCCATGAAGTTTTCGACAGATCTGCTCGCTGAATATGGTGTAGCTGTTGTTCCTGGTGTAGCTTTTGGTAGTGAGGGATTCTTTAGATTCTCTTATGCCACAGATATGGTCAC
>CAZEIN010000220.1:0-2788 GCA_964512425.1 uncultured Sulfurovum sp. | reverse complement strand
TGGAATCATTTAAACAAGCGCTTTTAGCACGCAAAACGCAAATAGAGAAAAATCTGCACGGAACATTCACTGAAATGTCTCAAATGCGAGCACTGGATCTCAATGATGAAGCAGATTATGTTTCCGTTGCCACAGAAACAGATATTGATGCAGCAATTATGGAACAACAGCGGCAAGAATTAACTGAAATTGAACTTGCTTTAGATAAAATTAGAGAAGGCTCTTACGGAGTATGTGAAATGTGTGAAGATGAGATTCGCGCAGAGAGACTAGAAGTCAAGAATTTTGCACGCTACTGTATCACATGCCGTGAGATTACAGAGAAAGAACATCACTAAAAGGATTTGCTATGCGTTTAGGTCTTTATACATTTGCTTCACTAGCCCTGATCGGTTTGATTGCAGGGTTTGCATATACCGTTAACCCTGGGAATTATGTTTATGAGATTGCAGGAATAAATCTCAATTTCCCTATTGCACTTTGGATAGCTATCCCTATGCTTCTCTTGCTTGTGATGACTATCTTCCACATGATCTATCATAGTACCAAGAACTTCTTTGCCAGACGCAAATGGATACGTGATGCCAATGAACTCCAAGATGCACTCTACTGGTCAGTGCTAAAAGAGCCAAAAGCACACCATTTCTCTATCCCTGAGATTAAGTGCGGTGCTGCACTACTCTCTGTCTCTTCGCTTGATGTATTGGATTCAACTGAGGGTCTTTCTGACA
The DNA here is from genome assembly GCA_964512425.1 of uncultured Sulfurovum sp. Taxonomy (GTDB): domain Bacteria; phylum Campylobacterota; class Campylobacteria; order Campylobacterales; family Sulfurovaceae; genus JAAXPZ01. Next base: position 2,057 of record CAZEIN010000220.1, on the reverse strand, counting down.
AACTTGGGAAAACCATCAACTGGGTCAAAAAGATACAAGACGGTGAATATATTGACCTCAAAGAGAAAAAAGTAGTAAAATTTCTCTCACGAAGTAACCCTATTGTTGTACAGAATACACTCAATAGGCTCCAGAGCCATCCAGAGTTTGCAGAGACAGTACTCATGTCCAAAGAGACATATAGCCCAGAGGCTGTCTCCTCTGCACTAGCACTTTTAGTAGAAAAAGAAACGCTGTTTAAAATAAGAAAATTCAGTAGTATGCTTGATGGAAAATCCCTTACCATACTTTTAGAGAGAGCGGATGCGGGTGAAGACGTTGGATTGACTGCCGACAATCTAGACTATATCACACAGAATGTAGAGCTCAAGTGTACTGAATATATGCGATTAGCACGAACAACACTCAAAAAGCTTACCCCTGATGAGAACCTGTCTCTCTTCAAAAAATTGGCTGCTGAAAAAGAAGCTGCCGAAAATGCTTACCTCTATCTACTTTTCCAATATGAGATGCTTGACGATGTCAAAGCCTATCTAGAGGAGTGCGAAGAAGAAGAATTTAAACCCTTCCGAGCACTCTATATCCTCAAAAAAGGAAAATATAACTACAGTGTGAGTGATATCATCAGTAGTGCCAATGTCTGCAATGAAGATTGACTTTTCTAGCCCTCTGTATGCCCTCGCTCCTCTGGCAGGGTTTACGGATCTCCCTTTTCGTTCAGTTGTCAAAAAATTTGGTGCAGATCTCACCGTGAGTGAAATGATCAGCTCGAATGCCCTCGCATATCATAGTAAAAAAACCTATAAAATGCTTGAGAAATCCTCTCTCGAGTCTCCATACTCTATCCAAATCGCTGGTTCAGACCCTGAAGTTATCCGAAAAGCTGTAGAGATCATCAATCTACGGGATAGTATTGATGATATCAATCTCAACTGTGGTTGCCCTGTTCCAAAGGTCGTCAATAACCTTCAGGGTAGTGCACTACTGACAGATCTAGCCAAAATGGGCAAAGCTATAGAAACAATTAAACGTCACTCTAACAAATCATCCACTTCCGTCAAAATTCGATTGGGCTTTGACAGCAAAACCCATATAGAAATAGCCAAGGTATGTGAACAGAGTGGTGCAGATTTTATTGCAGTACATGGTAGAACCCGTGCAGGTAAATATAAAGCACCTGTAGACTATGATGCTATCGCCGAGGTCAAAGCATCTGTCTCTATCCCCGTGATTGCCAATGGGGACATAGACTCTCCAGCCAAAGCCAAGTGGGTACTAGAGCATACCAAGGCAGATGGCATAATGATAGGACGCGCTGCTGTAGGCAACCCGTGGATTTTCCATCAGATAAAAACAGGACAAACATATGTCAACAATCAACTCATCTGCGAGGTGGTACTAGAACATTTTGATCAAATGATAGTCCACTATGGTGATTATGGAGCCATTCTCTTTCGTAAACATCTTCATACCTACTCCAAAGCAGGATACCAGAATGCCAGTGCATTTAGGCATGAAGTAAACTTCATTGATAAACCTACTAAACTACGAGAAGTAGTTGAAGCATTTTTTTCACAAACACTCTATCCAAAGTCATAGTATCATATCGACAAAATGCGAGGTATGAGAGATTTTTTCAATTACTATTATCATAAAAAAGTCAAATAAACCTTTTTTCTAAGATATTTAGTTATAATATCCCAAATAACAGAGATACTAAAAGGGAAAAACTATGGATTTCTTAAATCAATTTTCACTCTATGATATATTCTTAGTTGCATTTGCTTTGATAGTCGCAAGTATTATTCGTATTATTTATGATACACAAAAGGCAAAACGAAAATTTAAAGCACTGAATGAACTTGTTTCTGTCTATAACGTATCGATGAACACCTCTGATAATGCTATTATCATTATTTCAGAACATGATGAAATTATATTTGCCAACAAAGAAGCCCATCGCTTACTTCAAACATCAACCGATACTCTCTCCACATCTTATCTCAACACAGAAGTAAAAATACATTTACCCAATACTGTCACTGAACATCATTTTT
>CAZEIN010000219.1:0-5472 GCA_964512425.1 uncultured Sulfurovum sp. | reverse complement strand
AGGACGCATGATGTATCTAGAATCACATGGATGGAAAGGGATGCCAGTCACGCAAGAAATATTCGAGATGGAGCACTGGTTAGTGTGCTAAATGATTTTTGCCAACCTTGTGCAAAATGACCAAAGCTACAAAACATATTTCCCTAGCCTGATGAGAGTGAGTCACAATCCACAAAGACCATTTGAGTATCACGGATAACCCCTACCTGCTTTTGACATGCCAATGCAGGCAGAGAGATATAACCATAATGCTGTATGGCTTGATGATAGTGTCCTTCGATGACTCTAGAGGTATCTTTGTAATGTGCCATTATCTGCTTGGTTTTCTGCTCAAAATGAGGAATCTCTATACAGATGTCTTTGGTCGATAGGTGATGGTTTTGTTGTGAGACTATTTGAGGGCGTAGGCGTTGGATGAGGCGAATAACCCATGCTTTGCGTAGGAGTCTACTCATCAGTGCATGTTTCCATCCCACAGCAAACCGATCCCCATGAGAGAGCCCCACAAAACATCCACCAAGGCTCATCATTTGGGGCTGTTGCTCTCTAGGATAGATTTTGATATTTGTAAATATACTAGCCAGTAAAAAGTCATGATTCCCTTCAAAATAATAGACTTCTATATGTTTAGCTATAGACTCGATGAGCCCTATCGCTTCATGATTCTCCTGTATACTCTGCTCCACCCCACCAATCAAGAGATCAAAAATATCCCCCATGAGAAACAGCTGTGAGGTCACAATCTCACCACGCATAATCTGATATAGGAGTTTGAGCAGTGTATCCCCATGAGTAGGATAGTGAGCATCGGCAACGAAGATGGCATTTTCTTGGATGATTATCATGATATCACCATACGTGTCTGAGGTGACTGGGATACAATACACATCTCCCTACGGTACATACGCCACCACAGGAATCCCCATCCCCTCGTCATATCCACACATCAGATTCGCCGCTACGAGGGCTTGGGAGCTGGAGCCTCGTAGGATGTTGTCGATAGCGGAGTTGACGAACAAGGCATTGCCATTGGTCGCAGCAAAGATATCACAAAAGTGTGTACCTGCGGTGTTTTTGATGCTCACGGGTGTCTCTCGTATACGGATAAATCGGTCATCTTCATACTGTTTGCGTAGAATCTCCAGTGGGTCGATATCCTCTTTGAGTGTGGCATAGATGCTGACTAGTTCACCGCGTGTGGCAGGGATGAGATGGGGGACAAAATTGACATTCATTGTGGCTCCACCGATCTTCTCAATCTTTTCTGCGATTTCTGGAGCGTGACGGTGCTTGAGAGGACTGTAGGCAAATATATTGTCATTGACATTGACAAAATGGGTGCTCTCGGAGAGTTTTTTACCAGCACCACTCACGCCTGATTTGGCATCGACAAAGAGCGGCGCAGTAGTATCAATATAGGGGATAAAAGGCAGGATACCTAGCAATGCAGCGGTAGGATAGCAGCCAGGACCTGCAACGAGTTTGGCAGTTTTGAGCTCTTGGCGGTAGTACTCGATGAGTCCATAGACGGCTTGATCTAGATGTGCTTTGTCCTCATGGGGGCAGTAGTGTGCCTCGTAGGTCTCTAGCTCCAAACGGTAGTCTGCAGAGAAATCTACAATCTTGACTCCTCTCTCTATCAAGCCCTTGGCAAAGCCCATAGAGGCCTTGTGTGGCAGTGCTAGAAAGACCAGCTCACAGTGCTTGAGGATATCCTCTTGGGCGGCTTTTTCCACAGGCATACTGATCACATCTTCTAGGGCAGGATGCAGATCCTCTATCATCGTATCACCCGTGGTGGTTGCTAGATAGCTGAGCTCAAATCCTGGGTGGGTAATGAGCATTTTGATGAGTTCGAGACCTGTGTATCCACTGGCTCCTATGATGCCTACTTTTATCATATCTGTATCCTTGCTTTGGTTTTCTGGGTTTATGAGCCTTTTGGCGAAATCGTGGCTATTTGGCAATTCTATTGCATATTTTGGGCTAAAGAACAATCTCTTCGTAGAGGACATCTTCGATATCAAACTTTTTGACACCAGCTTGGAGTTGGAGTGTGACCTCGTCTCCTTCCTCTTTGCCTAGCAGTGCTTTTGCCATAGGAGAGTAGAATGAGATGCGTCCTTGCTCTGGGTTGGACTCTTGGGCTCCTACGATGGCGTATTTGAACTCTTCGTCTGTGTTTTGATCGATTAGTACCACTGTGGAACCAAAACTGATACGCTCATGGGCACTCTTGGCAGGGTCAATGACTTGGGCTCTACTGGTGAGATCTGTTAGCTCGATGATGCGTGCCTCCATGAGCCCCTGCTTGTCTTTGGCAGCGTGATACTCGGCATTCTCTTTGAGGTCACCTAGCTCTCTAGCAGTGTCGATGATTTTGGCGATTTCACCACGCTCTACATTTTTGAGATGCTCTAACTCCATAGAGAGTTTGGTAAAAGTGATTTGTAGCATTGGCTCTTTTTGCACGGGATATTCCTTGGTTGTAAACTTTTTGAGGTATTATACCAGATAAGAATCAAAAAGAGAGAATTTATGATCAAAAGAAAACAGATACTACTCACCAATGATGACGGATACGAATCAGAAGGGCTTCATGCACTGATCGAAGCACTCACACCACTAGGTGATGTCACTGTAGTGGCTCCTAGTACAGAGAAATCAGCTTGTGGACACTCCCTGACACTGACCAAGCCTCTGCATTTCATAGAGATCAGCAAAAACTTTTATAAACTGGATGATGGCACCCCCTCAGACTGTATTTTTCTCGCACTGGGCAAATTTTTTGCTAGACAAAAGCCTGATATTATCATCTCAGGTATCAATATCGGCTCCAACATGGGGGAGGATATTACCTATTCGGGTACTGCCTCCGCAGCCATGGAAGCAGCCCTCCAAGATATCCCGGGTATTGCCATTTCTCAAGTCTATGCAGAGCACGGAAAGAGTATCGATGAGTATGGCTATGCCTTGGCACAAGAAGCCATCGTGACACTGGCGAGCAAAATCCTCGATGGAGAGTTTCCTCTGCCTAGACGAAAATTCCTCAACGTCAATGTCCCCCCTATCTCACCAGAGCAGTCTCAGGGCTTTAAAATCACCAGGGCAGGAAATAGACGCTACGCACACAATGCAGAGGTCCATTATAACCCCAGAGGCAAGGCGTACTACTGGATCGGACTCCCAGAGCTCAGCTGGCTAGATACAGAAGGTCATGTGACTGATTTCGAGGCAGTCACAGCACACTATATCTCCATCACCCCTGTCAAGCTGGATATGACCAGCTATGAGGATATAGAGGATTTGGAGAAGTGGCTATGATACATGTCTCTCCCCATGAGACAGCCTCATGAGATACCAGCGTTGCAAACTGCTCTTTGGTGAAGAGGATTTTGCCAAACTCCAAGCTGCCAGCATCATCATCCTCGGTGTAGGGGGTGTAGGTAGTTTCGCTTTGGACTGCCTCTATCGCAGTGGTGTGGGGCATATCACTATCCTCGACTGTGACCGCTATGATGAAACCAACCAAAACCGACAGATAGGCTCAGAGGCCATAGGGGAGCTCAAAACCCAGAGACTCTCAGAGCTCTATCCTGGGATCAGTGTCATCGAACAGCGGATGGATCTGGCATGGCTGGAGGGCTTTGACTTTTCTCCCTATGACCTCATCATTGATGCAGCCGACACCACACGTATCAAGATCGAACTGGCAAAGCGTGAGTACAAAAAGCTCCTCATGTCTCTAGGCTCTGCCAAACGATATGATACGAGTAAAATAGAGGTCGCCTCTATCTGGAAAAGTCATGGTGATGCTCTCGGACGCAAAATCCGCAATGAGCTCAAAAAAGCAAAATTTGATCGAAATTTTACGGTAGTGTTTTCACCAGAACAAGCAAAATGCAAGGAGAAAGGCTCATTTGTCGGAGTGACGGGAGCCTTTGGACTCACCCTCTGCTCAGAAGCGGTCAAGCGGATACTGTTACCTCACTAACTAAACACCCAAATTCTTAAGCCTATACCCTACGTTAGATTTTTTCGAATTCGCTATGGCGAGTCTTTGACCGTAGGAAATGCCCATGGATTTGAATTTGGTATAAAATGTGCTTTTTAATACCCTGTTCTATCTACCTTGCCCTTGTGGCATCGGCTCTTGGTAGTGCTGCCTTTGGCGATAAGCTCACCAAGATTATCGCCCTTGTCTCCCATATGTATCCAGAGCTCAGTCATCAGACCACCTTGACATTTGAGTTCTACTCTCTGCCCTGCTCCTGCACCAAATGCTCTGTCAAATGCACCCCTAATCTGCCCTAGAGTGACCTTTTTACCTACATTGTTACGCAGGAGCTTGCCTACAGCAGAGTGGTCTACTTCGCTTACCAGTGTAAGTGCATCATGGTAGTAGCGATCCGCACTCTCTCCATAGCAGGTGCCATGTTTGATCCACTCGTGCTTGTGTAGCCGTGAGACGTAGCCAGGCATATAGTCATCCATCAATGCTAGTGTACTCTCCTCTATATCGATATTGGGCAGTGCCTTCCATTGGTGGTGTTTGTCTTTGGCGATGAGTTTCCGAGGGACATCACAGTAGACAGTGTTGCGTGGTTGTGGCCAGAGACCATGCAGCACAAGCTTCCCTTGTTCGCTCTTTTTGGGATTCCTGCACTCTGTTTTTTTGCGATGAGTTTCACAGAATGCATTATGCCAGCTAAGTACCAAAAGTGACTGCTTTTTTGCTTTTTTATTGGTAAATATGGGTTTTTGATATTTTTTAGTATATTTTGTTTTTTTGGGCTTTTTATAGGCTTTTTTCTTTTTGAAAAAACAGTTTCCGTCTACCCATCTCTGTGCGAGATTTTCTCCTTTGAGGAGGACGAGAAATTGCCCTTTGTGCTTCTTGAGAACCGTATAGTTCTGATCTGTGCGCAAGACCACATGGTGTGTATTTTTTGTATGCTTCATATTGTTATAGGCCTCACACTCCATCACAGGAGCTGCAGTAAATCTGGCAGACAGGTAGAGGGTAGAGAGTAGCAAAAGCCATAGGAGTTTACGCATAAATGTTTCCTTGTATTTCAGTAAAGGGCACCTCTAATAATAGGTAATACCCTAAAGTATTTTGTAATTATACCCAAATCCCGAAATAGGAACATAAGGCTTTTTAGATAAAATACGACCACCAAAAAAGGATAGTACCATACTATGACAATGACACAAAACAGACTCAGTCTCCTCATCTCACTCTTTTTGATCGTAGTAGCCAACATGAGCTTTTGGGGTAATACTATGGATGTCTACCCTCCTGATGCAGAGAATATAGGTTTTTTGATCTCTCTTTTCATACTACTGGTTTCGCTCAATACCTTTTTACTGACTCTATTTGGGTTTCGATATACCCTCAAAATACTTCTGATCATAGTGCTGATTGTCTCTTCGCTGACTGCCTATTTTATGGATAGTTATCATATCGTT
>CAZEIN010000218.1:0-2335 GCA_964512425.1 uncultured Sulfurovum sp. | reverse complement strand
CACAGTTTGGGATTGCGGAAAGTATAAGCTATCTCTCCGGTTGGTTGTGGCTGTGGATTCGGTGTCAGGCACGGAATGACGGCTTCTCTGTCATGCTGGACTCGATTCAGGATCCACGGCTAGGCAACACGACAAAGCTCTTTTGCGGTCTCTTGTGGGCAGGTACGAGACCTGCCCCTACAGGGCTTTTAAAACCTTCTCTTCTATAAAGTCTGCATGCTTCAGAAAGAAGAAGTGGTCTCCATCCAAGGGGTAGAATTGGCTACCGGGGATGAGTGAAGCGATCAGCTCCCCTGTATAGAGAGGTGTAGCCGTATCTTCTTTGCCCCAAAAGAGCAGTGCTTTGCTCTGACTCTGAGCAAACCGTGATTCAAAATCCTCATCTACCACATTTTTGAATGTCTCATACATCTCATGACTCATCCCCTGTGCATCAGGAGCCACAAACAGAGAACGGATCTTTTTCATCCCCAGAGGTTTGAGAAATTTGACTGTAGCAATCTTGAGCTTGATAGACCATGGCTTCTGCGTGACGATACCCGCAGAAGAGAGTAGCACCAAACATGGTGTCGCCAAAAGTGTAGCAACCTTTCCACCAAAAGAGTGCCCCATAGCAATCTCGGGCTTGATGCTCAAATCCTCTAAAAACAGCTGCATGATATGGGCATAATCCTCTGTAGTGAGAATCACCTCATTCTCGCTTCGTCCAAAGCCTGGCATATCTACGTAGATATGTTTAAAATCGGAAAACTTTGCACCAAATGCTTGTTTCATAATCTCTTTGTTGCTTCCCCAGCCATGCAGTATCAAGATAGCCTGCTCTTGTGCAGGATTCACCAGCTCATAACTGAGGGCAAAAGAGTGATTTTTATACTGAACCGTTCTGCTTGCCATAGACTAGAGTGCTCCTTTGAGTTTCTGGCTGGCATCAAATCCATACACATCACTAAAGAATTTTAATGTACCATCCTCTTCTACATAGGCTGTAAAATAGACGATGTTGACAGGGATATGTTGTTTGAGATTGACATAGTTGGTCTTTTTCGTTCCTGATCTTTTTTTGATTTCACCAAAACCATGTGATGTATAATGATTAGATACATGCTTCAGTAATTTTTGTGGCTCTGCCAATCGAATACATCCATGGCTATAGGCTCGTTTTTTTCTCTTGAATAGGCTCTTTGACTGTGTATCATGCATATAGACCGAAAAACGATTAGGGAACATGAACTTCACAGTGCCCAAAGCATTCCTATTGGAAGATCTCTGAATGAGTTTAAAAGGAAGGTTCTTGTGCTTGTACTCTTTGGTTAAATAGAGTTTCCAATCTACACTCTTTGGGTCGATATCTTCTGATGCAATATTATAATCACGTCTCACAACCATGTTTTTACGCTTCAAGTAGTTGGGATTTCTCACCAATCTTGGGATTAACTCATCACGAGCGATATTATCAGGTACATTCCAAGCAGGATTGAGTACCACATATTTAAGCACTGAACTAAATACAGGTGTTTGCCAAGCACGCTTACCAACAACAACATTAAATTCCATTTTTTTACTATTTTGCTCAAAGAGCCTAAATGTGTACTCTGGGATATTGATCAATACATAAGTATCCCCTTTTTTAGGCTTCATGATCTTGGTGCGCTCTATACTATGCTTGATTTTTGAAAGCTTTGCTTTGTCAGCACTATTTTTTACAGCATGATAATGAGAAAGTAATCGTTTAAATTGTGGTGATGTAGGAATATATGGAGCCAATATATCCTCAATGGATTTCCCCGATTGAAGTTTGAGCATAATGTCTGATGCTTTGGCACTTTGCACATCAATTTCATAATAGGTTTTAATTTTTCTAGCATTTTTCGAACGCTGCGAAGCTTTAAATGATGATAGATTGATACAACTATTTGCCAAATTTTGCGTATACCCAACCAATAGCTTATTGAGGAGTTTCGCTTCATGTGTTTGCATATACTTCTCATAGGTAGGTTTAAGCTCACAGAGTGATGCATACTTGTCTGCTTTGAGTATGGCTAGTAAATCATTTTTTTGTGCATAGCTCCAACCAGATTTGCGTAACTCAGGATCTACTGTACACCCACTCATAAACAACATTGCGACCATAATCCATAATACTATTTTTTTCATAATAACGGTTTCCTTACTAAGTACAGAAGAATAAAGAGTGATTCTACCCATTTTTCTATTAATAGTTAATAAAAAGTTAATAGATGGTTAACAAATGGTAGATTCATACATGTTTATTTGATACCCGACCCCGCAGCCAATGCCTCTGCTGCTGCAAAGGCTGATGAGAATGCCCACTGAA
>CAZEIN010000217.1:0-2003 GCA_964512425.1 uncultured Sulfurovum sp. | reverse complement strand
TACAATATTGGCAAGTGCATAAGCAGAGGGATTTCTCTCATGCTCTTCAGCCATCATTTTATAACTATCTCTCACCTCTTTGTCTGGTTCAAAAAACATAACGTTTTTTTTCTGCTCCCTGAGTGCGATACTTGTTCTTTTTACGGAGAATTCAAAGTTTATATTGATATATCCTCGCCAATCTTGGCGTAATACTTCGATGATATTGGGTCTATTTTTCCCCATAAATCCATTGTGACCCACACCCTGATACACATGAAAGGATTTCCCTACGGAGCTCTTGCTTATTGCATTATAAACTCCCTCGGTAAAAATAGATTTAAAGTAAAATGCCATCTCATCTATAGGTATCTCTATATTCTCTGTTCTCGAGCGTGTCTCGAGCGTGTCTGTTGTATTGTAGTATTGACTGTTAAGACCTATATCCAAAAGAGCCTTGAGTGATGCCTCTGGCTCCATGAGTTTGATATCAAAATAGTCCGCAATCTCCTCAATAAGCATATTGGAAAAAGAGAAAATATAAAGATTCTGTTTTGTACAGAATGTATCATCTATCTCGTCTATCAAGAATGCTGATTTAGTATAAAAACAGAAGAGACGTGCATCTTCATTTGTATTGCTATAGGTTTCGACAAGGCGTTCAAAGTAATCAATCGTTCTGGGTAAATTCCCGCCTTTTTCCAATGAAATACCATAGAGCGGGAAGCCTTGGTGGGGCTTAAGATAAATACAGTTTTTCTCTCTATCAATACCAGTAATACCAATAGCAGAATCTGTTGTGATGATATATCGATCATCAATTCTTCGCAAAATCACGTCAGAGATGACTCTGTTGATTACAGAGAGTGCCTCTTTGGTTTGGGAAACTATAGACATAGGCTAGGCTATCTCTGAGGTGAGGGAATACACTGTGCAATCTCCAGCAAAGGAACCCACTTGTCTACCGCTATTTTAACCATTTTATGTACCTTGTCTAAAGACATAGATTCGGTTGTTTTCTGAATACGAAACCCTGTTTGGTCCCAATCAGACATCTTGAACGCAGGGACATACTCCCCAGATCGCTTCGAGAAATACACTATCTCTTGGTTTACCAAATGTGCGTAGCGAGGCAGTAATATGCAGCTATAGTGTTCTCTGGGTTTTTGGCTAGGGACCATGGCTGAGGGAGTACTGACAGCGGGCATGTTTCTCGCCTCCTTCCTTTGTGCCTGAATGTTTGCCTTTGAAGAAGCAGTCTTTGTTGCAGATATAGCCTTGGTCACGATAGTTTTAGGTGGTTCTATGGGAGGCTTATCGTAAGCGATGGGTTTGCTCTGGGCATCTTGGAGTGGATTGGACTGCAATGTATCCATAGGGGTGGATAGTGCGGCAGGGGGTTTTGAGACAACAGGAGGCTTGCGTGCAGCAGAGGCATTGGCACGCTCTATGTCATCAAGCATGCTTTTGACAAAAAGAAATGCAACCCCTCCCAGCAACACAAGCCCAATAAGTAAAACAAGCTTGCCATTAGAGGAAGCCTTTGTTTTACTAGAGGAATCGGTTTTATTTTTTGACTTCCTCCAGCGTGTTTTTAGACCTTGCTTCTCTGGGGTGTCCATCTCGTCTTTTACAATCTCTTCTTCCATCATTACTCCTTGTATGGTATTTAGCGTGCACACAGATAAATGTGTGCACTGTAAATCTCACGATACCGTATCGCTGGCTTAGTTAATCTGACTCTTACCGACATTTAGTAGCTGCTGCAGGAAATAGGTATTTCCATCATCTAGTGTTGCACCAGTATTGCCATTGGCAAGCTTACCAATACTACCAACAATATAATAGCCCGCAGCACCTCCGATAATAACACCTAGCACAACCTTGAAGGCATCGCCCACACCCATCTCTTCACGCTCTTGCTCTTTTTTCTTTTTGACAGTCACATAGACTACTATACCCAAAAGCACGGGCAATGTCCAAAAGAGTGTAATCACGAGGAACATCAGGGTCCCCATCAGCTT
>CAZEIN010000216.1:0-3970 GCA_964512425.1 uncultured Sulfurovum sp. | reverse complement strand
TGTTTTTGTATCTTTTTACCTTTTACATAGGTAATAGCATATTGCAAAAGAAAAGAGAGACGCTCACGGCTAAAGAGTGAAGTAGAGAGTCTGTTGGTTGGTGTATTTGGTTTTTTGTTTATTAAGAACTCTGGACTATTTTTAACAGCTGGGTAGTTCGTGTCTGCCAAGAGGAAATCTTCTACACTTTCATCCTCTGGGAGCAGTAATCTTTCTAAGTCTAGTTTCTCTTCTTCTCTAAAGAAGTTAAACTTTACCTCGTCATAAGAAGGTGTACCATAAAACGCACCCTGTACAGGCGAAGCGGTAAGTTCATCATACTCCATGTTGTTAGAAAACATCATAATCTGCGTAAGGTTCACAAACTTTCTAAACTTCTTGTTGGCAAAACGTGTGTTGATACGCTTACGCTCTGCTAGTACACCATCGGGGTTGTTAGGCTTTTTAACCTCTATAAACGATAAAGGCATTCCATTAATGAGCAAGATGATATCTGGTCTAAATTCTTCATCACCATTCTTATAGGTGAGTTCTGCAACAACATGAAAAGTGTTATTATCAAAATCATCCCAATCTATGAGCTTAGTACCAGACTTTTCCATCAACATATCATAAAAAGCATGACCCAAGTCTTCATTTTCTAACGAAAGACTCACATCTTGAAGCAAACGATGCACAGCATCTTCTTCTAACTCTGGATTCACACGAAGCATGGCAGATTTGAAAAGGTCAGGAAAGATATTGGTACTCTCATCCCAAGTAGCATCTTTGAGTGAGAGATAGGTATAGCCCAGTCTAACTAGGTGTAAAATAGCAGGGAGTTTTACTCTAGTGTCTTCGTTATGACTAGCCATGTATACTCCCCAGTTTTTTAAGATAACAATATTTTACCCTATTCACCATTAAAACACCTCTCAGTACAAGTACAAGAGCACAAGGAGTCTGGTGATTGGTAATCGTACACATTTCATCTGCTAAAATAAGAAATTCTCATCTCTAGGGCTTCTGTACAGAACAAGGACAGAAGCCCTCTTCTTCAAGCTTTCTAGCCTCTTCATCTGCGGCATCATTCATTTTTTTTATTTTGATTGCACGTTGTTGGAATTTGGTTAATACCATCTTGGTAGATACACTCTGGTTTTGCTCTGTTGCATTTGCACTAATCCCCACTACCATACACAAAAATAGACCCGCGATTGAGACTTTCATATTTATCCTTACACATCATTATTTTGAAACAGAATGATGCAATAAAATTGCCAAATCACCCACAGATGCTTGGCTCAAGGGTATTTGAGGTGCACCCAAAGGCATATTGATGAATGCTCTGTAAATACCCATGAGCCAATGACCTGTGGGAGATTGGTGATCTCTATTGCATAGTTTGGGTTAAATGAAAGATTATAGCTTGAAAAGTTAAACACCACTTTTGCTACCTTTTAGAATAATTCGATAAAATACATCCTATTAAATCTAAAGGTATACTATGTTTGGAATGGGTTTTACTGAAATCCTCTTTATCGCTGTGATTGCTATCCTATTTTTGGGGCCGGATAAGCTCCCCGAAGCTATGGTGCAAATCGCCAAGTTTTTCAATAGCTTCAAAAAGACCGTGACTGAAGCGAAGTCCTCTTTTGAAAATGAGATACACATGAATGAACTCAGAGAAGAGGCTCTCTCCTACAAAAGAACCATCGACAGTGATATCTCAGGATTCAAAAACTCTCTCTCTAACCCTATGGATGACCTCAATGAAGCACTGGCTGACCTCGAGGAGAAAAAATCAAACAACAGTGACTATAAAACCAGCCAACAAACACTCCCCGAAGCATCCACCTCTACCCCAGAAAAACCCAAGCCCAAAACAGTCAAAAAAAAGCCAAAAGCCAAAAAAGAGCGCAAACCAACCACTGAGGATAGTGCCTGATGTTTGAAAGCATGAAACCTCATCTCGCAGAACTCCGCAAGCGACTCTCTATCTCTGTGTTGGCTATTTTTGTGATGTTTGCCGTGGCGTTTACCTTTCACAATATGATTCTCACATGGGTAACCAAGCCCCTCAACGATGCCCTCGCCCAAGTGGGTAGTGTTATCGAATCGCAGAACAAAACAGAATGGAAAATAAAAACAGAGAACAATGCCACAGAGCACAATGTGAGCAAAAACCCAAGCGAACTCTCGCTCGTAGCACAACAGAGCCTAGAGCAAGCCGCCAAAGAAGCAGACCCCAAGCTCGCTCCCCTACTCATCGATGCCTCTGTAGCTATCAAGGCACTCACCAGCGAACTCAAACGCCTCGACAAACGCATCACTACACAGAGTTTTGAGGGCAAGATCACGACCCATCAGGTTGGCGGTGCCTTTTTCGTGGCTTTAAAAGTCTCGATCTTTGCTGCGATACTATTTGCTCTGCCTGTCATTCTCTGGCAACTCTGGCTGTTTATCGCTCCAGGGCTCTATGATAATGAGAAAAAACTTGTCATACCCTTTGTGTTTGGTGGAACAGGTATGTTTACCATCGGCGTACTGTTTGCTTATTATATAGTCACACCTTTTGGGTTTCAGTTTTTGATTACCTTTGGCTCATTTCTCTATACCCCTCTCATCAATATTGAGGATTATGTAGGGTTCTTTACCAAGATTCTACTAGGCTTTGGGGTGGCGTTTGAGCTACCGGTGATAGCTTCATTTCTCGGTATTATCGGGCTGGTGACGGATCGTACACTCATAGGATTTTTCAAGTTTGCGATTGTTATTATCTTTGTCATGGCAGCCTTGCTGACACCACCTGATGTGCTCACCCAGCTACTCATGGCAGCACCACTGATCATCCTCTATGGTGCCTCTATCCTACTGCTCAAACTCATCAACCCCTACAGGGAAGAGGAGGAAGATGAAGAGGAGGAGGAAGAAGACGAGAACAAAAGTGATTTGGAAAAGATCACTTTCAAAAACAAATCACTCCCCCATGAATCCTGAGCTTCTCACACAAAGCTATGACTATCACCTCCCTGATAGTCTCATCGCTTCACACCCAGTACACCCCAGAGACCATGCCAAACTACTGGTCTATGACCGTCAGAGTGATACTATCACGCATACGACCTTTGGACATCTTTTGGACTTTGTGCCTGAGCAGTGTCATGTATGGCTCAATGATACCAGAGTGATCAAGGCCCGCATCTTTGGTACCAAATCCAGTGGTGGCAAGGTGGAGCTCCTACTCAACAAGTCTATCGGAGCTGACAGCTACCAAGTGATGATTAGGGGGCGGGTCAAGGTCGGTACCATACTGCACTTTGACCAAGAGCTGACTGCGACAGTGACGATGCTACATGAGGATGGTTCACGCACAGTAGTGTTTGATCAGCGAGGCAAACGTGTACGGTTCGAGACCTTGGTGCAGATACTCGATGAGATAGGACATATACCTCTACCTCCCTATATCCATAGAGAGGACAACAGAGAGGATGAGACAGACTACCAAACCCTGTTTGCCAGAGAAGCAGGAGCAGTAGCAGCCCCTACAGCATCCTTGCACTTCACCCCAGAGCTCTTTGGGGCACTCAAAGCGAAGCATCCAACCCATACACTCACACTACATGTAGGGGCTGGCACATTCAAGCCTGTAGAGGCAGTACATATCCTCGACCATCCAATGCACTCTGAGTATTTTCACATCCCCAAAGAAGCAGCCAGCATACTGGACAGCGATACTCAGATACTTGCTGTCGGCACAACAGTGACCAGAACCATAGAGTACTATGCTAGAACAGCACGCAGAGATGGTGAGTGCGATCTCTTTCTCAATCCTAGCAACCCTCCCGTGAGAGTCAATCACTTGCTGACCAATTTTCACTTACCTAAAAGTACACTCATTATGCTAGTTTCTGCCTTTGTCGGTAGAGAAAAGACACTCGCTCTCTACGAGGAGGCGATTGCCCATCGGTATCGCTTCTTCTCTTATGGG
>CAZEIN010000215.1:0-4652 GCA_964512425.1 uncultured Sulfurovum sp. | reverse complement strand
TTCCAAGACAACCAATTTCTCTTCATGCTCAGTTTTGAGTCTCTTCTTCTGCTTGAGGAAGTAGTTTTTGATCGACTCATACTCTTTTTGAACTTCTGGCGCATAGGCTTGCGTGACACCCTTGAGAGCAAAACGGTTGATACCTGCGATGACCTCTTTGGTGAGCTTATCGCCTGCTTTGTACTCAGTATCTGCCACAGTAACATCACTTACCAATTCATGCACAGAGAGATGTGCTATGATTCTAAGCATCTCCTCTCTATCAATCATGAGAAGCTGATCATGATGCTCACCATCTAGTCGTCCTTTCTCCTCTTCATAGGCTTTGATGCTTCTGGCATCTCTCTTGTAGCCTTTTTTGGTAAAGATTTTAATATCAACTACCACGCCCTCCATAGAGGCTGGACAGTAGAGTGATTTATTGACCACATGTCCTGCTTTTTCTCCAAATATTGCACGCAGGAGTCTCTCTTCTGGTGTAGGCTTGATCTCTCCCTTTGGTGAGACTTTACCTACCAGAATCATCCCTGGCTTGACATAGGTACCAATCTCTACGATACCGCTCTCATCCAAATGCAACAACTCATCTTCGCGTACATTGAGGATATCTCTAGTGATCTCCTCTGTGCCATGCTTGAGCTCTCTGGCTTCTACCTCTTTCTCATAGATATGCACAGAGGTAAACGTATCTTCACGAATCATCTTCTCGGAGATAACAATCGCATCCTCATAGTTGTATCCATTCCAAGGCATGAATGCAACCAAGGCGTTTTTGCCAATTGCCAGCTCACCTTTGTCCATGTTCGGACCATCTGCGATAACCTCTCCTGTTGCTACCTCTTGACCTAGTTTAGCGATAGGTGTCTGGGTAAAGGTGGTGTTCTGGTTGGTGCGCATATTTTTCTCGAGTCCGTAATGGTCGATAAACACACCACTCTCATCTTCGCCCATGATATAGATACCTTTGGCATCTACTTTTTCGACACGTCCTGCCCTTTTGGCTTTGATAGATTCCCATGAATCACGACTCACAATCGCCTCCATACCAGTTCCTACCATAGGTGCCTCAGTTTTGAGTAGGGGAACTGCCTGACGCTGCATGTTTGAACCCATCAGTGCACGGTTGGCATCATCATGCTCCAAGAAGGGAATCAATGCCGCGGTCGATCCTGAGATCATCAATGGTGAGATATCAATCAAATCTACTTTTGCAGATTCATTGAGTCCAATATTTCCATTGTGTCTAGTCTCGATCAGCTCCTCAACAATATGCCCATGCTCATCGACATTGGTAGAGGCAGGAGCAATGATTTTGTCCTCCTCTTGTGTGGCTGTGATATAGACGATTTCATCCGTTACTTGTCTGTCTTTGACCACTTTGTACGGTGCTTCGATAAAGCCAAGTTCATTTACTTTTGCGTACGTTGCAAGTGTGTTGATCAAACCAATGTTTTGTCCCTCTGGTGTCTCTATCGGACAGATACGACCATAGTGCGTAGGGTGTACGTCACGCACTTCAAATCCAGCACGCTCCTTGACCAAACCGCCCTCTCCCAGAGCTGAAAGTCTACGCTTGTGTGTTACTTCTGAGAGTGGGTTTGTCTGATCCATAAACTGCGACAGCTGTCCTGAGGAGAAAAACTCCAAAATCGTATTGGTAATCATCTTAGAGTTCACCAAGTCATGTGGCATGAGCTCATCAAGTGCACCAGAAATCGTTGGCATTTTATCACGTATGGCTTTTTGCATCTTCATCAAACCATTGTGAAGCTCATTACCTAGTAGCTCACCAATTGCCCTGATTCTTCTGTTTCCGAGATGGTCTCTATCATCGATATGCCCTTGACCATTTTTGACTTTGATTAGATATTTAACGGTATTGATGATGTCCTCAGAAGTGAGCACCGTAATATAATCTGGTACATTTTGATCTAGCTTATGGTTCATCTTCATTCGACCTACTTTGGTCAAATCGTAACGCTCTGGATCAAAGAAAAGCTCCTTTAGAAACTTTTTGGCTGCCTCTGGAGTGACTGGCTCTCCTGGTCTCATTGCCTTGTAGATACGGATAGCAGAGAGGAGATTTTCGTCTTCGATACCCTCTGTCTGCTTGAGCAGTCTGAGGCTCTCACCATCCGCGATAAAGGCTTTGATGATAGAGCTATCTGTATCCTCTGCGAGGTCATTGGCGATCGTGATTGTCTCGATACCATTATCAATAATTTTCTTGAGCTTATTCTCATCCAGTGGTGTCACCACATCATAGAGTACTTCGCCACTCTCTTGATCGATAATAGGCTTAGCGAGATGTCTCTCCATCAAGGTTTCGATAGGATACTCAATCCACTCCAGTCCCTCTTCGAGAAGCTTCTGTGCTTTTTTCTTGGTCAATCGCTTACCTGCAGATACGATTACGTTGCCATCCACATCTTTGATATCTTGCTCTGCTCTACCGACCACATCTGCCATATCAAACTTCATGAGAAATCTATTGTCTCTGATAGTAATCTCTTTGGTAGGGTAAAAGAGTTTGATAATATCTTCTTTGCTATAATCCAGTGCTCTAAAGAGAATCGTTACTGGGATTTTTCTACGCTTGTTGATTCTAGCATAGAGGATATCCTTGGCATCATACTCAAAATACAACCAACTGCCACGGTCAGGAATAATCTGTGAGGAGTAGATGAGTTTATTGGCAGTTGTGGTTGCTTCTGCCTCTTTGAAGATAACACCAGGAGAACGGTGAAGCTGGTTCACAATCACTCTCTCTACACCATTCACGATAAAAGAGGTACGATCTGTCATGAGAGGGATATCACGGACATAGACACCCTGCTCTTTGATCTCTTTGGGGTCAAGCTTTTCACCTGTTTTCTCATCACGATTCCAAATCGTAAGCGCGATATTGAGTTTGAGTGAAACTGAGTAGGTCAATCCTCTCTCCATGCACTCTCTAACCGTATATTTTGGCTTGATGACCTCAATGCCTTTGTAGTCTAGCGTAATTCTATTTTGCTGATCATGGATAGGAAAAGAGGACTTGAAAACCTTTTCAATAATACTACTAGAACGGTCTTTGGCATCCAACATCAAAAAGTTTTCATAACTTTTTTGGTGTAGTTGAAGCAGGTTTGGAATCTCTATCTCTCTAGGAGTTTTAGAAAAATCAACACGAAGTCTGTTTCCTGAATGTAAGGAGTTTAACATTGGGTAACCTTTTACTTTGGTTTATTTGGTGATAATTTGATGTGTGGGGAATAAAATCCGCTGTGTTTGTGCTCACGTTATGGGCATACAAAAAAGCTATAGCAAGAGGGTATGAAATGTCTCTGAATAGTTTGTCACTATGTCCAATACAGTGTTACTACTAAAAGCAACCAAGAAGTATAGCAAAAATTGCCATACAACTTGATTAAGGGAGTGCTTACTTAAGCTCGCAAGCTGCACCAGCTTCTTCGATCTGCTTTTTGATCTCTTCAGCTTCTTCTTTAGATATCGCTTCTTTGAGTACTGTTGGCACCTCTTCTACAGCTGCTTTAGCCTCTTTGAGACCAAGACCTGTGATTGCTCTCACTACTTTGATCGCATTGATTTTTTTAGCACCTGCATCCGTAAGTACTACATTAAATTCTGTCTGCTCTTCAACAGCTTCTGCTGCACCAGCGCCACCAGCAGCTACTACTGTAGCCTGTGCAGTTACGCCAAATTTCTCTTCGAACTCTTTTACCAGCTCAGAAAGCTCAAGTACTGACATGTTTGAGATAAACTCAAGAACATCTTCTTTAGTTGTTGCCATTATGTATCCTTAAAATAAATATTAAATTATCAAGAGAGCTCTGTGGCTCTCGCCACCATTATGCCTCTGATTCTTTTTTATCTGCTAGCGCTTGTAGTCCGATAGTAAAGTTCTGTACCGGTGCATTCCAAACATTGAGCAACATACCGATAAGTTCGTCTCTGGTTGGAAGTTTCGCCATAGCATTAATCGTTTCGATATCAGCCACTTTACCTTCAAGCAAACCTGTTTTGATAGAGAACTTATCTTTAAAAGCCATTGCTGCTTTATCAGCGATCTTACAAGGAAGCACCTGCGTTTCACCCCAGATGACCAAGTTTGTATCTGTAAGCGCGAGATCTTCACACCCTGCATTTTTCAATGCGATGGCTGCCAAAGTGTTTTTTACAACCATCACTTTGTTATCATCTTCTCTCGCCTGTGCTCTCACAGACTCAAGATCTGGAACGGTCATGCCTCTGTAGTCACAAACGATAATGGCGCCTGCTTCTTTAAACTCTGCGGTCATAGCAGCAACGAGTTGTTCTTTTTCTGTTCTTGTCATTTCTTCTCCTTCCGACCTTCTAATAGGGTGTATGGAATCCATACTAATCTATCATTTCGGATAGACTTATTAAGCTTTCGCCCCGATTATCTTCAGTCTAAGATTAGAGTGGTAAGTATACCCTCAACAGAGCATTGGCTTGCAATACTCCATTGAAGATAGAGAGGTAAACCCTACTTCATCTCCATCAGTTCGGTTGTGTCCATTTTGACAGCAGGGCTCATAGTCAAAGAGACAGATCCACTCTTGATGTATCTACCCTTTGCACTGGCTGGTTTTGCCTTATTGACCTTTTCAACCAATGTTGTAAAG
>CAZEIN010000214.1:0-2240 GCA_964512425.1 uncultured Sulfurovum sp. | reverse complement strand
AGCACAATAGTAAACCAATGTCAAGTAAAATACTTATTAGGCACTACAAATTAAGGCTTTTGTTTTTTGTTCCTTGTTTTGGGGGTTTGTTGGTAGGGATTGTGGTGTGGATAGGTGAAGTCGGGAAGTAGATGTTGGTTTGCTAACACACTAACCAGTGCTCCATCTCGAATATTTCTTGCGTGACTGGCATCCCTTTCCATCCATGTGATTCTAGATACATCATGCGTCCTCCAAAATAGCCTACGATATACTTCTCCTTGTAGAGTGGAAATGCTCCGCCAGCAAACATTGCAAAGATATCTGCATGACTCTTGGGTGTCTCATAATAGTGGAAATCAAAGCTATGTAGAGACTCCAGTGCAGTGAGTAGCATCTCATTTTTGAGCATAGAACTACTCAGCGTGTAGTAGGCAGGATAGGGCACAGCAGGGTCTGCGAGTAGGCTACTGATATAGAGACGCTCTTTTTTCTTGCGGTAATTCATAAAGAGAGTATAGGGTATTTTGGGAGAAAATAGGAAAAATATGCCAAATTGTCATATTTTCCTACAACAATACCTTTTTGTTCTCCTTGATGGACTGTTCTGCAGCTTCCAGCACACGCACTACCCAGAGTCCATACTCTGCTCCTGTGCGTGGGGTGGTGCCGTTTTGGACGCAGTCGATGAAGTGGCTCATCTCGTTGTAGAGGGCTTCTTTGTTCTCCAGCACAGGGATATGGACATCACCGATGCGGTACTGGACTTGGGCGTGGTTGATCTCCTCTTGGGTGGTGATATCGATGCCTTTGGCGTAGACTTTGATCTTCTCATCGGGCTCCATATCATCATAGACCATCATTTTCTGTGTGCCCCCAACGATGGTTTTGCGTACCTTGACCGGCGACATCCAGCTCAGATGAAAATGTGCCATCGTATTCTCAGTGAAAAAGAGGGTGATGTAGGCGATATCTTCCAGACCATTGTTTAGGTGATCAATCCCTGTGGCGAGCACAGCAGTAGGGCGTTCTTTCATGAGGTGTAGCATGATAGAGAGGTCATGGGGAGCCAAATCCCAGACGACATTGACATCATGCTGGAAAAGCCCTAGATTGATACGAGTAGAGTCAAAATAGCTGATCTCTCCGATAGTGCCATCCTCTACCAGCTCCTTCATTTTCTCCACGGCAGAGGTGTAGATAAAGGTATGATCAACCATGAGTACCAAATCCTTCTCTCTAGCGATATCCATGAGTTCCTGTGCTTGTGCAGAGGTGGAAGTCATAGGTTTTTCAACCAGTACATGCTTGCCTGCGAGTAGGGCTTGTTTGGCTAGAGAAAAGTGCGATGATACAGGGGTTGCAATCGCTACGATAGAGATATCTATATTTTTTAATATCTTTTCATAGTCCTGTTCTATTTCCATCATTGGAAAGGTCTTTTGAATCGCTACGAGACGCTCTCTCTCTAGATCACAGATATGCACACGGCTCACTGCATCTTGGATCAAAAAGTTCCGAGCGAGATTGGGCCCCCAGTATCCAGCTCCTACTACACATACTTCCATCTATGCCTCCTCAGTAAAAAATGTTTTGATCGTTTGGGCGATGAACGCTATCTGCTCTTGGGTCAGTTCAGGGTACATCGGTAGAGAGAGTATCTGGGCTGTCTGAGCCTCTGCTACTGGGAAATCTCCTCTGGCATAGCCCAGATGTGCAAAGACCTCTTGTTGATGCAGAGGGATAGGGTAGTGCATCCCAGAGGCAATGCCATGTGCGGCTAGGTATGCCATGAGTGCGTCACGCTTGGGCGTGCGAATCACATAGAGGTGATAGACATGTTTGGCGTAGGGCATTTCCTGAGGGAGTGTAATCTCCTCGATATCTGAGAGATGCTGGTTGTAGTGCACTGCATTGGCGCGTCTAGCCTCTGTCCATGCCTCTATATGGGATAGTTTGGCATCCAAAGAGGCTCCAATGATGTTGGACATACGGTAATTGTGCCCCTCTATGGGGTGTTGGTATTTTTCTACACTGCCATGGTCTTTGATCATGGCAATGCGCTGGGCGATAGCATCATCTTGTGTCACAACCGCGCCTCCCTCACCAAAAGCTCCGAGATTTTTCCCAGGATAGAAACTGAAAGAGCTAGTAACCCCAAAATGACCCACAGGCAGACCATTGTAGGTTGCTAGATGGGCTTGGGCTGCATCTTCAACCAGATAGATGCCATGCTTGGTTGCTATCTCTTGGAGTGGTGC
>CAZEIN010000213.1:0-2564 GCA_964512425.1 uncultured Sulfurovum sp. | reverse complement strand
TAGGGCCTAACATCTGATGATAGATACTCATCTGTAGGTCATTGAGCGTTTCTATATTTCTATATTTTTGAGCCTCTTTGGTGCTACCGCTTTTGTAATCTAGCACTAGGGTGTGGGTAGCGTTTTGGTCTATGCGGTCTATGCGTCCTTTGAACTTTAGTCCAGCTATATCTGCTTGGAACTCTTTTTCACGTTCTACTACTTTCCAGCCTGCCTTGAAGTGGGCTACTTGGCTTTCTACAAAGCCCTTTAGTTTGGCTTTCCATAAGAGCTTTTGGTAGTTCGTTTTTGCATCTTCGTAAGGTAGAAGTTTATCTAGCAATACGTTTATGTTTTTTTGCATCTCTTCTTTAGAACTATAGCTGTCTTGCTCTCTATGCAAGTGCTCTAAAAGTGAGTGTAAAAATGCACCCTCATTAAGCTCATCATCCTTCTTCGCTTGAAGCTTTTGGAGATATCGGTAGTAGTACTTTCGTTTACAGTCCAAAAAGGTCTTTAGGCGTGAGGCAGACCATGTGATGGCTGTGGCGCTAAAGGACTCTACGGTGGGGCTTCCTATGGCCTGTAGCTGTGAGGGCTGTGCATAGAGCAGATCAAACTGTGCGCGTATCTGCTCTGCCTGCTCTAGACCCAGCTCATAGAGAAACTTGGAGGGGAGTTTGCTATCGGAGGTGCTATAGAGGATCACTGCTTGGTCTGCTTGCTCTAGCAGGCGTTTGTAGTACTGCTTTTGCAGGGCTTCTCTGTCGTGCTTGGTGGGCAGATTGGCAAATGCTCGTACCTGTGAATTGAGAAACTGATCCTTGCTGGATGTGGCAGGTACGACACCTTCATTGAAATCTACAATCACAACACCCTCGAAGCTCACCCCTCGTGTCTCTAGCACCCCCATGACGGTGATTTTGCCGCCCCGCACATCATCTAGTGTAATACCAGAGAGGGATTTGAGCCAGAGAAACAGCCACTCAGTAGCAGTAAGTCTTTCTGATTCAAGCACTTTGACAAAATGCAGATATCGCTCTTGTACTCTCTCATTGGACGACGCTATAGGCTCCCCCTCCTGTAACGGGCTCTCATGTAAGCCTAGGCTATCCATCAGTGTAAAAAATGCTGAGACTTCTACTCTCTTGCTACTATATCTCTCCTCTACGACTTTGAGATCAAATCCATATCGCCCTAGCAACCTCCTGTTCTGATCATCTCTGCGTTGCCAATACCCATAGAGTGCCTCTAGAGACCTGTAGATGTGACCACTGCTATAGTCATAACCCATCGCAAAGTTGAGATTGTGATGCAGGTCAAAGAGTGTAAAGTGCTCTTTGACCTGCTCATCAGGCAAGATTAGCACGATCTCTTCAGGAGAGATACCAGAGCGAACCATCTGCTCTATCTCTCCAAAGACTACGGCTATCTGCTCCTGACGCTCCTCTACAGCATAGACCTTGGCATCTATAGTCGCAGGGTTATCTGCTACGGAGAGGATATATTTGTCTGAGAGAGAGAAGTGGATATGCTTGTTGTTGGGTAGGGAGATACCGAGTATCTCAAAACGCTCTTGCATCTTTTTATTGAATTTGCTCGTCGTGTAGTGTAGTGTCAGTGGTACCTGCTGGGCAATCTCCTCTAGCAGTGTCAACTCAAAATGGCTCACATACCCCTCTAGGTAGATCTCAATACACTCATAGCTACGGATAAACCCCTCATTGAGGGTATAGCTCTCAGGGATAAATGCTTTGTCGGTCAGTCCAGCATCCTCTAGCAGGCGGTGATAGTTTCTGAGTAGCTGCTCTAGTATCTCTAGATGTGTACCAAACTCCGCATAGGCATCTGCTTGGGCTAGGGTATCAAAAGAGACATTTTCTCCTGCCAGTTCTTCAAAAAATTTAAACAGTGCATCACTCTTGGTAAAAAAACGCACAAGGGAAAGATCGATATTGAAATCCGCAAAAGCCTCAAAACTGGCAGCCTTGCGTAAAAACAGTATGCGTTGCAGTGGATCAATCTGTGTTTTGTCTCCCAGTAGTATGGTACGCTGCTCAAACTCATCCATTCGCATCAGTGTAGGCAGTAGGGTATCGCTCTCTTTGGATCGTGTGCTAACCGCTCTTAATGCTCTGGATGTGGGATAGATATGTAGTGTATTCATAGGGGAGATTATAGCACAGAATTAGGGTGCGTTTGCTAACGCACCCTAATTCGGGATAAACCCAACATATGCAATAGAGTTTGGTATTATACCAAATCCAAATCCAATAATATGTCCCAAAGAACATCCTCGCAAGCATACTATTGTATTTTGATTTGGTATTATTTGGGCTCCAAATACGCTTCCTGCTCCACAAAACCAACCGCATCACCCTTTTGGACACGTAGTCTCAAGGTGTATCTGCCTGCATTTTCTAGATCAAATGCCACTGCGTAGATGCCATTGTCAGCTTTGAGTGTCGCAAATTTTTGATCATCTGCTACTGTATGAGGACGGGTGAGCAAAAAAGAGACAATCGCATCATTGACAGCATCACCACTGCGTGTCTCTACGCGATACTGCAATCTGTTTTGGGTAC
>CAZEIN010000212.1:0-4288 GCA_964512425.1 uncultured Sulfurovum sp. | reverse complement strand
AGGATATGATAATGAATATATTTGATGATGATGATTTTATGATGACAACCCCCAAAGACAACTATTTCTCTATCGCCAAAACAGCCAACGAAAATATCGCACAAATGGAGCTAGAGAAGATGTTACAGAGACTTGCAGTCGCAGAGAAGATACTGGAAGAAAGAGGACTCGAAGAGGAGCATGAAAACCTACTTAAAAGTATGGTCATTGACAAAGAGTTGGAGGATAGAACCAACAGTCTGTTTATCGAGCTGGTAGGAAATATCGTCACACAGTGTGAATAGGAAGAGATGATGATAGAAGCAGTTGAGAGAAAAATAGCACAGTATATCGCCCAGCTAGAGGATGCAGATGCCACGTCTCTCTATGCCAAACTCCCACAGGGTAAACGTCTCAGAGCCAAGCTGATTCTCAAAATCGCAGGCAACAATCTCACCGCGATCAAAACAGCAGCGGTTGTGGAGATGATTCATGCAGCCAGCCTCTTGCATGATGATGTGATTGATGATGCCTTTACCCGTCGTGGCAAAGCCTCACTCAATGCAACCTATGGCAACAAAACAGCCATCATGCTGGGAGATGTACTCTACTCCAAAGGTTTTTATGAACTCAATGACATAGATACAGAGGTAGCCAAAGTGATCTCTCATGCAGTCATACAGCTGAGTCTAGGAGAGCGTAATGATGTGCTACTCTCTCAGCACTTCAATCATGACAAAGCAAAGTATCTCAAAATGATCTATCAAAAGACCGCTTCGCTCATGGAGGCTAGTGCTGAAGCAGCAGCCCTACTGGCAGGCAAATCACGTGCAGCATACCGTACCTATGGACGCAATCTGGGGATCGCTTTTCAGATGATTGATGATCTGTTGGACGTCACGCAGACAGCCCAACAGCTAGGCAAGCCAGCCATGCATGACTATGAGGAGGGCAAGGCGACGTTGCCATTTATCTATCTCTATGAAGTGTTGAGCAGTGAGGATCAAGAGCGATTGATGCGTCTGCATGCTACGATCCTCAAACCTGCCGATCAGCAGTGGATCGCTGAGAAGATGCAAGAGCATGGGATTGTGCAACGCTGTTTTACAGAGGCCAAAGACCTGATAGATGAGGCAATCACCCTCATGCAACAGGCAGGAGAGCAGTCACTCGAAGCGATTGCCAAAGCGATGATAGAGAGGAGTTTCTAATGAATTACCAAGTAGTGAGTTTCAACTATAAAAAATGTGACCTCGATACCAGGGAGCAGATAGCCTTCAAGGATGACGATGCGATACGGAGCTACCTCAATCTGCTGACAGGGTTTGATTTTATCCTAGAGGCCTATATCGTCAATACTTGTAACCGTATCGAAGTAGTTGCCGCGACCAAAGATAACTTTTCGGCCTACCATACGATACTGGGATTGCTGAGCAAAACCACGGGGGCAGATTTTTATCATCTTGAAAAATCAGTACTCAACCTAGAGGATGAGGAGGCGATAGCACATGTGTTCTCTGTCGTCTCCTCTCTGGATTCTCTGGTGATTGGTGAAGCACAGATCACGGGGCAGGTCAAAGATGCCTTTCGTCTCTCCTATGAGAATGGCACAGCAGGCAAAGAGCTCAATCGTGTGATTAGCTACGCGGTCAAGTGTGCAGCTGAAGTGCGCAATGCGACCAATATCTCTCAAAATCCTATCTCTATCGCTTCTGTTGCAGTGGCACAGGCAAAAGCAGATATGAATGGCTCTTTAGCAGGTATGACGGGTGTGGTGGTAGGTAGTGGTGAGATGGGCAGACTCGCAGCCAAGCATCTACTACGTGCAGATGCAGATGTACTGCTACTCTCACGTACCAGAGCCCATGCTGAAAAGTTGGCAGCAGAGCTAAACAGTGAAAATGTCAAAGTAGTGGATATGGAGCGTCTGCATCGTCTCATCAATCGTTATAGACTACTTTTTACAGCAACGTCTTCTCCAGAGCCTATCATTAGCAATGAGATGGTGGAGTACAATGAGGCAGATAGACTTTGGTTTGATATGGCGATTCCTAGAGATATCGCAGAGATGGAGGAGGAGAATATCCATGTTTATCGTATCGATGACCTCCAAGAGATCTCCAAAAGCAACCATGCCATGCGTGAAGAGCAAGCACTCAAAGCCACCGAAGTAGTAGAGCGATATAGCAAGGAGTTCTATCTCTGGCTACAGGCACTCACTATCGAACCACTCATCAAGGGTATGAGACTCTCTATCGATGAGGTGATTGAGAGTGAGGTTGCTAGATCAGTCAAAAAAGGCTATCTCCCCGAGCAGTTTAGTGGCAATGCCAAGCGGATGATTACGCAAGTGTTTGATAAATACCTGCATATCCCTACCAAAAATCTCAGAGAGATGGCGAAGCAAAATGATGGACAATTGGCGGTCAATGCGTTTAGTAAAGTATTTGATATAGACACAGAAACAACCAATCCAAAGCAGTACAAAAAACAGGGGCAAAAACCCTCACCCGAAATGATGAAACGACTCAAAGGAGAAGCATAATGCGATTTAGCCAACTATTAATCCCCACTACCAAAGAGGCACCTAGTGATGCGGTACTACCTAGCCATATCTATCTGACCCGAGCAGGATATATCCAGAGTGTAGGTAGTGGACTGTATAACTTTTTACCACTAGGCAAGAGGGTACTGGACAATGTTCGACAAGTTGCCAAGGAGGAGCTGGACAAGGCAGGATGCCAAGAGGTAGAACTGGCCTTTGTGACCCCAGCAGCTCTCTGGCAAGAGAGTGGGAGATTGGAAAAGTACGGCAAGGAGCTGTTGAGACTCAAGGATCGTAAAAGCAATGATTTCGTACTCGGTCCTACCCATGAGGAGATGATGGTTAATCTCGTACGACAAACTGTCAAGAGCTACAAACAGCTACCTATCAACCTGTACCAGATAAAAACCAAATTTAGAGATGAGATGAGGCCTAGGTTTGGGCTGATGCGTGGACGAGAGTTTTTGATGAAGGATGGTTATAGCTTTGCTGCATCTCAAGAGGATATGCAGGCAGACTTTGACCTCATGGAGCAGACCTATAGCCGTATCTTTGAGCGACTGGGCTTGGACTATCGTATCGTAGAGGCAGATAGCGGTGCGATTGGTGGCAGTGGCAGCAAGGAGTTTATGGTGATAGCAGATAGTGGTGAGGATACCATCGTCGTCTGTGACAGCTGTGAGTATGGTGCCAATATCGAAGCAGCACGCAGAGCCTCAATGAATACTGGTGCTGAAGAGCCAGAGATTAGTATGTCGAGTAAATTTCGTACAGAGGGTGTCAAAACCATTGAAGATCTGAGCACATTTTTCCATGTAGATCCCTATTATCTAGTCAAGACCGTAGCGATGAAAGCTCTCTATGATGAGGGTGTGACCCAGATCGTACTCTTTGCCCTGCGTGGCAGTGATACACTCGAAGAGACCAAAGCCTGCAACGCAGCGAGTGCCAATGAGCTGGTTGATGTGACCCCAGAAGAGCTCAGTGCTGCAGGATTGGTGGCAGGATTTATGGGTCCCGTGAATCTGCCAGAGGGGACAACCATTGTCTTTGATGAGGGGCTCCAAGAGGGCAAAAGCCTCATTTGTGGAGCCAATGAGGTAGACTTTCACTATGTTGGCTATGATTTGCGTGGCGTAGAGATGGCGTATCATGACCTCGTAGCAGTACAAGCAGGCGATGGCTGTCCACGATGCAGTGGCACACTCAAGCATACCAAAGGTATCGAAGTAGGACATATCTTTCAGCTAGGTACCCAATATAGCGAGCCACTGAAAGCAGAATTTTTAGATGAAAATGGAAAATCCAAGCCTTTTGTGATGGGAACCTATGGTATTGGCATTAGCCGTTTGTTGGCAGCGATTATAGAGCAACACCATGATGATAGAGGCTGTATTTGGACCAAGGAATCAGCACCATTTGCCGTGCAGATTATCATCTCCAATATTAAAAAAGATGAGGAGAGAGAAGCAGGAGAAAAACTCTATGCATCACTCAAGGCAGCGGGCGTAGAGGTATTGCTGGACGATCGAAAAGAGCGTTTTGGATTTAAAATGAAAGATTTTGAACTGATTGGTATCCCACTGGCAGTTGTTATCGGTAAAAATCTCTCTGAGGGCAAAGTGGAGATCGTGACACGAGAGGGGCTTGTCAAAGAGCTGGTAGATAGTCATGAGATACTCACTGAGGTACAAAGGAGACTCTAATGATCATGGCCATTATCCCTCTCTTTTTTCTAGAGCTGTTTATTTCGATGATGGTAGG
>CAZEIN010000211.1:0-3070 GCA_964512425.1 uncultured Sulfurovum sp. | reverse complement strand
ACCCATTTGCCGCCATCTGTCTCACTGGCAGTAGTCTCTATCTGCCCTGTACTACCAAATACCACATGGAACTTCAACGTCTCTCCTGCTTTGATCTCTATGGGTGTGAGTTTGTTGTATTCATTGTATCGAGACTGTACGACATATTTACCTACGGGAAGTTTACACTTTCCTACTCTCTTTTTTTGTGAATTAGGAGAGCAGACGTGACTGTCTGGCTGTCCCTCCTCATCAGGGATAAAGACCGCATGGCTAGCATCTACCCATTTGCCGCCATCTGTCTCGCTGGCGGAGGTTTCGATACGGCTTGTCTGCTTGAAATACAGATGGATACTTTTTGTCTCCTTGTTTGTCAGAGAAAACTGCTTCTGTGTCTGCATCCCATTATAACTGGCTTTGATCAAAAAATCACCGATAGGGAGTATCCTCTCACATGCTTTGCTCTTGGTAGTCACACACCAAGCGATCTCATCACCTAGATTAGGTTCACCCTCTAGGATAGGATAGATATGTACGGAGCTTTTGACCTTGGGTCCACCCTGCTCTTCTGCTGTATCTATCTGTACTTTCCCACTCTTGAGCTGGATAGTGACGGGGTTATTCTTTTTGGCTTTGAGCGTGACATCACCTTCTACTTTTTGCACTTCGGATGTGCGTGCGTAGTTGGCTTTGATGTGTATAAAGCCTACTTTGGCTGGGATTTTTGGGTTCTCTTCGCTACCACTATAGAGCGATTTGCCTCCCTGTGTCACCTCCCATTGCATCCCAGAGACGTTGAGTCCTTTGGGTGAGAGCTGGTATCTGGCTTTGAGCTCTAGAGTGGTGCTTTTAATTACGACTGGTTTTGGTTTGGGTTTTTCGACCTTTTTGGCGATGGTTTTGATCGCCTTGGTCAAACTGGCAGCATTTTTGGCAGAGAAATACTCTCCCCCCGTTGCCTTCGCAACGCAGGAGAGCTGTCTATCTGTCTTGGCATCGACATTGAATCCCACTACATGAGCGACAAAGTTAATCCCCTCTGCTTTGAGCTGTTTGGCTGTGGCACAAGGGTCTGCATCACAGCTCTCCCTGCCATCTGAGATGAGTATAATCGTCGTCTGATCCTCATATCGACGGAGCTTGTTAGCCACCTGACGCAAGGATTTGGCGATAGGGGTCATCCCCTTGGGCATGATACCATAGACAGCATCGATCATCTGTTTTTTGTTGACCTTGCCGATAGGGATCACTGTCTGGATATCGTTGCAGTCTCCTTTGACCCTGTGCCCATAGACAGTGAGCCCTAGCTCTACATTGGGATTCCATCGTTGCACCACTGATTTGAGTGCATCTCTGGCAATCACCACCTTATTCACCCCATCGATCTGCCCCCACATACTGCCTGAGGCATCAAATATAATCATGGCTTTGGGATTGGCTGCGAGTGATACTGATGCAAACAGTAGTGTCATCATCCATACCGCACGCCATAGTAGTCGTTTCATTGTTGTTCCTTGTAATGGTTTAGGATATTGTACTATAAATTTGTGTCAAAAGTGGGGCAAAAAGAGAGCCAAGCTCTATTCTCTCATTTTATCGTATCTTGAGGCTGTGTACGATTCTGTCCATGATTGTCTCTCGGTCTGGTAATGCCCAGCTACCTGACAATCTATCATGGGTCTTTATGTCTATGGGTGGATTGATATTGTAGGGCTCTGTCACGAGGATAACCTTGCCTGAGTGTTGGTAGAAATAGTAGTTGACACCACACCCCTCGGCACCTATCATGATGCGTCGTGCAGGCTTGCCATGAAAATCGAGCTCCTCTACCCAGTCATTTTTGATGTGCTTTTGAAACCAACCAGTCTGTGCATCATAGTGTAGTGAGGCATCGAATCTACCATTTTTATAAAGGTCCCCAAAGGGTTTTCTCAGAGCCTCCCCAAGTGTGTCATAGAGAGCAAACGAAAGATGCACAAAGGAAAAATACCTCTGCACCGCTGGTTCATCACGCATATCACATCCATCATAATAGGCTGCCTGAAGCCCATAGGATATCTCTATGGATCCCTCTGCTGCTCTACGGGCTTTCATAAAAGAGGGGTAACGCAATGACAAACGAGGTGTTGCCATAGAGCGATAGGATGCATATCGGGAGACATATCGGCGTTTGACCCAACCATACACTCTCCTGTGAGCGGAGACGAGAGAGACAGACACCCAACTAGAGGGGTTCTGTGGCAAGGTCTTGGTCGTATAAAAACCTCTCGCAAATGGAGCCAATGTGGCAACGATGTGGCTTTTGTGACTAGGGTTTTTGCGTACATTGAGGCTATCATCAGGCAGCACACCTACTACACCGAGCTCTATAGGGTTTCCTGCTGTGACATACCAGCCTAACAGTACCAAAAACATACATACTTTTTTCATCATGACTCCTCCTGTTTCCATTGATCCCAAATTATGCAATAGAATTGCCAAATATCCTGATGATGCTTGGCTCATGGGTGTTTGCAACGTATTTGAGGTGCACCCAAAGGTGCATCGATGCATACATACGCTGTGAATGCCCATGAGTCAATGATCTGCGGGAGATTGGTAATCTCTATTGCATAGTTTGGGTTGATATATCACTTCAGGATCTAGCCATAGTATCCCTATTCTACCTGAAGTGTTCACTTTAATGATATCATTGTCCAAATTACTATAACATAAACTTATGGCATAAATGGGGCAAGCACGGAATGAATAACCATAGATCAACCCAAAATATGCCTTGATTATATTAAAAATTTGGGTATTTAGTTGGTGCGATAATAACCCCTTTCTGCTATAATGCCAAAAATAAACTACTATTACGGAAACCCACGCACATGATACAACTGACCAACCTCTCCAAAAGTTTCGGCGATCAGACGCTCTTTTATGATGTCAACTTCAAGATGCAGTCTCAGCAGAAGATCGGATTTGTCGGACGCAATGGCTCTGGCAAATCGACCCTGTTCAAGATGATACTGGGCGAAGAGTCGCACGATGACGGCGCCATCTCCATCCCCAGACACTACCGCATCGGCACGCTCAAGCAGCACCT
>CAZEIN010000210.1:0-5167 GCA_964512425.1 uncultured Sulfurovum sp. | reverse complement strand
CGGTTACCAAGGAGATATTCAAACGTAACCCTCTTAAGTTGCATGTAGTGGATATCTCCGAAAACAACATGGTGGAGCTGGTGCGAGACATTCGCAGTTCGCTTGGATACATCGAAGGGGAGTTTGCGACCTTTGCTCTGGATATTGGCTCGATCGAATACGATGCTTTTATCCAGGCGGATGGAGCGTACGACTATGTCTTGAATTTGTCAGCACTGAAGCATGTGCGTAGCGAAAAAGACCCCTTTACTCTGATGCGTATGATTGAGGTAAATATTGAAAATACAGACAAGACTATCGCTCAATCTCTGGAGCATGGAGCCCAAAAATACTTTTGTGTCTCGACCGACAAAGCAGCCAATCCTGTCAACATGATGGGAGCCAGCAAACGAATCATGGAGATGTTTTTGATGCGTCGTTCTCTGGAGATGCCGATCTCTACCGCTCGTTTTGCCAATGTGGCTTTTTCGGATGGGTCGTTGCTGCATGGGTTTAACCAGCGTATCCAGAAGCGACAGCCCCTCTCAGCTCCCAATGATATCAAGCGGTATTTTGTGACTCCCAAGGAGTCGGGAGAGCTCTGTCTCATGTCCTGTCTGCTGGGCGAGAACCGTGATATATTTTTCCCTAAGCTTAGCGAGAAGCTACATCTGATCACCTTCGCAGATATTGCAGTGAGATACCTAGAGAATCTAGGTTATGAACCATATCTCTGTGAGAGCGAAGAAGAAGCTCGCGTATTGGCAGAGACCCTCCCGGATGAAGGAAAGTGGCCATGCTATTTCTTCTCCAGTGACACTACTGGAGAGAAGGATTTTGAAGAGTTCTTTACAGAGAATGAGACGCTGGATATGGAGAGATTTGCCAATCTCGGTGTGATCAAAAATGATCCTGTGTTTGATGAAGAGAAACTGAAGCATTTTACACAAGTAATCTCAGCGCTCAAAGCCCAGAAGGCTTGGAGCAAAGAGGAGATAGTCGAGCTGTTCTTTGAGATGATTCCGGACTTTGGGCATAAAGAGACAGGCAAGTATTTGGATGGGAGGATGTAAGGATGCAACGATTTTTTGATATACTTTTTTCAGGTTTGGCTCTCATGATACTGGCACCGCTACTGATACCGGTAATGATCATTCTGAAACTAACAGGGGAACATGAGATTTTTTATGTCCAGCAGAGAGTGGGCAAGGGCGGTAAAATGTTTGGACTGCTCAAGTTTGCTACCATGCTCAAGGATAGCCCTAATCTTGGAAGTGGTACCATTACAGTCAAGAGTGATCCGCGTGTCCTGCCTTTTGGTAAGTTTCTCAGAAAGAGCAAGATCAATGAACTTCCTCAGCTGATCAATATCCTCAAGGGGGATATGAGCATCATCGGCCCACGCCCTCAAGACATGCGTTGCTTCGTGGTCTTCGATGAGATCGATCAGCAGAATATTAAGAGAGTAAGACCAGGACTCTCCGGGATCGGTTCGATCATTTTCAGAGATGAAGAGTCACTACTCGATGGCGAAGAAGACCTTAAAGCAAAAGAGGACTTTTATGACCATATTATATCGCCTTACAAAGGGCAGGTAGAGACGTGGTATGTCGAGCACCAGAGCCTAAAACTCTATTTTCAATTGATATGGATGACGGCAGTTGCAGTAGTGATGCCTGAAAAGATAGGTGATCTTGAAAAGTATTTTGAAGATTTCCCAGAGGCTCCTAAAGTCCTGAAGGAGAAGTGGCAATAAGAAAAAGCTATAAACCCTTTTTCCCCATTACTACCATGACAGTCTTCCATGCAGTTTTAATCTCCAGCCAGAGATTCCAGTACTTGATATAGTAGAGATCATACATGAGTTTTTGCTTGGCATCTTCTGTGTTGGCACCGTAGGGGTAGTTGACCTGTGCCCAGCCTGTGATGCCTGGTTTGACGAGATGTCGTTCATGATAATAGGGGATATCGTGTTCATAGTTTTCTACGAGGATATCCCACTCTGCTCTGGGCCCGAGTATATGCATGTCTCCGCGGAAGACATTCCAGAGCTGTGGGAGTTCATCTATGCGGGTTTTTCGCATGGTGTTACCCCATGGGAAGATACGGCTGTCATTTTCTCTGGTGTAGGGGTCGTGATAGGAGTTCTCATGCATGGAGCGAAATTTATAACAAGTAAATATCTTTCCTCCTTGACCCACTCTATCCTGTGCAAAGAAAATATTTCCTGGAGACTCTTTGCGTATCTTATAGGCAGCATAGAGCATCACAGGAGTGGTGAGGATCCCAAGGATGAGTACACCGATATAGTCTACAATCCGCTTGAGAATATATCCACCTCGGCTATAGGGTTTGATCTTTTCGAGAAAAGAGATATTGGTCTGATCCTCTGGGATATAGCATTTGCATAGATACTGCTCTAGGAAGCTCTCTGTACTGAGGTAGCGGATGCCTCGTGACTCTAGTTTGACCAGATAGGTGAGGAGCTCATCTGGGATACGTGCCCAGGTATTGAGGAGGATGATGGATTTGCTATGCTGCTCTACATAGGATTCTATCTCTGAGATGACCTTTTTGGCATCGGTATCTCTGTAGAGAATCATGTCGATAGAGTCAAACTTTTTATGGAGTGTTTCTAGCTCTAGAGTGCTGAATTGGTGTCTCTCTCCTAGTACAATCATCTATGATTCGCTTTTTAAAAACTCTCTAAAGAACGCCAAGAAGATCGATAGAATCAGTGCTGTGATAAAGCCTACGATGACAATGAGAGCCTTTTTGGGCTTGGCAGGAGCTGGATCGGTATAGATAGGCTCGATAGTTCTAAATCGGCTCATGGCTTCTGCTTTTTTGATCTGCGCAACAGAGCGTTTTTGGAGGAGGTAGGCGTAGAGTTTCTCATCGAAGGTATAAGTACGTAGGATACTACGCATCTCTTCTGCTGCTGAGGGAGCTTGCGCCAGCTTGTTTTCGTACTCTTTGAGAAGCTTTTTGAGTGATTTTGCTCTAGATTGAAGTGTTTTTTGTAGATTTTTTAGATTTGATTTAATCTTCTTTTTGATCGTTCGTACTTGATTTCTCGTACTTTTGAGTTTGGGGTAGGCTGCTTTGAATTCCTGAGAGAGTGTAGACGCTTCGAGTTGCAGCTCTTGGAGTTTGGCAATGAGCATGATAGTTGGTTCATCCTTGAACTCTATGAGAGAAGGAGCAATCGCGTCGATATTTTTATTTTTATTTGCAAAGACAATTAAGTGTTTGATCAAATCCAGTTGATATCTATTTTGAATCATGAGTTGTGTGGTTTCTGCTTGCCCCTTGATGAGTACCTCGGCTTGTGCTTCAGGAGCAATAATTTTTTTATCTGTTTTGAAACGCTGCATTTCTTCTGAGTTTTGCTTGACCTTCTCTTCGATTTCCAAGATTTGTTTGTTGAGAGAGTTGAGCGTGATATCTGCATCTTCGATCTCAAATCCTACACTAATCTCAATATAATTGGTAATCAGTTGCTTGATATAGTTTGCCCCTCTCTCAGGGAGAGTATCTAGATAGCTGACAGTAATAAATGGATTGGTTTTATCTACTTCTGCGGAGAGGTTTTTTGAAATGATTTGATTGAAGATATAGTGCTGGTCACTATTGAGGACGATTTTTTCTGGTGTTGCTCCCCGTGCAGCAGGGTGGACGACCATATCAAAATATTGAGTATGAATGGGTTGATTATATTGGAATTCTCCTAGTATCTCATCTCCGAAGGTTGAGGGGATAGTGAGTGTGAACTTCTCTTGGTTTATTGGCTCAAAGGAGATATGCATACCAAATTTTTTGTAGTCATAGATAGCTAGATCTGTGATGGCAATAGAGCAGTTGGATTCAGGTAGTTCAATATAGCGATACTTTTCATACGCGAAAAACTGTGCCCCATACGAGATGCTATCTAGTACCTCGTTGTTTGTGCGAAACATTCCTAGCAGAGCGGCATCCTTTTCGGTACTTGTGCTACCCCCGCCTAGTCCACCTAGACCTAAAAGTGCACCAGCACCTCCTAGTGAGAATCCGCCACTCTCTCCAGCCTTTGGTTTGACCTCGATGACTGTGCTGGTTTTGTAGTATTTGGGCATACGATAGGCGATAGCTGCTGTTATGACAGTGATAATGAGGGTCATGAGCATGATAGACCATTTGTATCTGCCTATCGTGCGAAAGAGCTCTCGTAGATCGATTTCATCTTCTTCTACCGCATGGGCTGTGGCTGTGGTATAGTTGTTTGGCATCTGTTTCTCTTTTAGTTTGTGAGGTCTTGGTATCTGATAAATGGCAATAGCGCATCTGAAGCCAGTCTAAAGAGCGGCATGGCAGTGATGACTACATCTTTCATCTTGGTTGAGGTGACATAGACGATATCATTGGGACGAATCATCATCGTCGCATAGCTAAGAGAATGCACATCGGTCAAATCCACTACCTCTACTTTGGTTCCTCGTCCACTTTTGCGCATAATGACGATTTTTTCTTTGTTGGCATAGTTGCTAAATCCTCGTACTGAAGCAATGGCTTCTAGTAGGGTCGTTTGTTCATTGGGTAGTTTGACCACACCAGGGGTTTTTACTTCTCCTATGACATAAGCTTTTTTGTTCAGTACTTCGAGGTGAACACTGGATTTTTTGAGATATTTCCCATAGAGTGCCTGTATCTTTCTCGCAGCTCTTGGCTGAGTCAGGCCTCCAAGTCGTACAGAACCTATCAGTGGGAGGTGGACAAGCCCAGCATGATCTACAAGAATACCAGCAGAACTGTTCATCCCAGCCTCGGACTTTGTACTAAGCTCTGGATGGCTATAGACGGTAATTTGTATTCTGTCATGGGGTGCTATGACGTATTCGAAGCGTACATTGTGGTAATGTGTGTTTTTTTGCTGTTTGTTACGATCTTCTTGCTTTTCTACAGTATGACTCTCCTGCAATAGTGTTTTTGAGCTACATCCCATGAGGACAAAGAGTATCAAAAGCATAGTAAAATAAAATTTGTACAAAGTAAACCTTTTGCATAAGTAGTAGAAATAAGGGTAGATATTATAGTATATTGGTTATTAGTTATAGGTTATTGGTTATCCCAAATCTCGAAATAGAAATTCATGACTATACACTATCATCGCATTCAAGGGCTTTGCGTAAAACCATCATCGAACCTGCGG
>CAZEIN010000209.1:0-1556 GCA_964512425.1 uncultured Sulfurovum sp. | reverse complement strand
CAAAAAAGAGTATGCCCATTTCATCAATATCACTACAAAATTTTGGTTTCAGGGTTTAGCAAATATAGGACTAAAGGGGGGCCGCTTGGATGTTAAACTGGCACCTATTATCTCCTATTTAGCATTTGGAGGCATCACCTTTGAGAGTAAAGCGGACAAACCCTACCCCAAGGCGGCATCCAACTATTTTTACCGACTTTATGAGAGTGAATATGAAGCAGAGAGTAAAAAGATCGGAGAGAAACTCAGAGAAAACCATCTCTTTGCCTTTCGGTTCAAGGGGAGAATTTCTGGGCTCAAAAAGGGAGCCACCATCCAGTACCAAGGGTTTGATATTGGCGAGGTGTCAGAGGTGCAACTGCACTATGATAGCAGTACCCATATGATGGAGAGTAAGGTTTCTGGTGATATCGATGTCTCTATTTTTGTAGATGCCAACAAGAGTGGATTTGAAAATCTACAAGATGCCGTAGAGGAGGGTTTGCGAGCACAGCTAGTCAGTGTCAATCCTCTGATCAACTCACTCTTTGTCGATTTGGTTTTTTCCAAAAATATCGCACCTGTGAGTCTCCTCAAAAATGAGACAGAGGGTACGGTATTTCCTGTGCTTGACATACAAAATAGTAGTTTGCTGGATGAACTGACACGGTTTACACGTAAATTAAATAGGCTTGAGATCAATAGCCTATTGGTCTCTGCAAAAAATCTTGTGGAGGAGAGTACGCAACCACTCAAAGCTTCTCTGATGCAGCTAGAAAAAGCGATTGAGAGCTTTAAAAAGCTAGCAGACCAAACTACTACACCTGTGCATACTATGGTGACCACGATGACCCATACCTCTAAAAATCTCGATACTACCTTGGCAAACCTTGATCACACATTGGGTGCGATAGATAGTATTACAACAGAAGAGTCTATGAAAGAGGTACCCAAAAAGCTCAACATAGCCATTGATGAGCTGGGCAAAACCTTGGAGACAACCAAAAAGGTACTCAGAGGCTACCGCTCTAACTCTCTCTTTGGTAAGCGCGTGACGCAGATGCTTAAAGAGATCAACAAGAGTTCAGAAGAGACCAAACGGCTCCTACGTAAACTAAATAAAAAGCCCAATTCACTACTATTTGGAGAGTAATATGAAGCAACTATTTATAGCAATAATCACCCTCTTTATACTGCTTGGATGCGGTACTGCCTCCAAGCAGTATCTCCTCTCTGCTGATACCACACACCTGATGGCAACCAAGCATAAAAATATACAGATCGGTGTGGACAAAGTCAGTGTACCAGGCTATCTAGAAGAGAGCAAAATAGCAATCAAAAAGTCTGCTTCTGAGATAGAGTATCGCAGTGAGATTTGGGCAGTCCCTACTGCTAAATCCTTGACAGATTCTCTCATCCGCTCTCTACAAAAAAGTCTCTCCAATCCCAATGTCTATCTCTTCCCATGGGATATCGAAAAAGAGCGAGGCAAACGGGTCAAAGTGACGATCAATGAACTGATTTATAGCAATGGGATAGTCTCATTGGAAGCAACTTATTTTATTAAACGTATTGGG
>CAZEIN010000208.1:0-3535 GCA_964512425.1 uncultured Sulfurovum sp. | reverse complement strand
TATGATTTCCCTTATAATCTTTTGGGAAATCAAAGTCGCACACCTCTCTTGTTTCATCAAGAATACCTATAATTAAGTATGCTGTTTCGTTTATAGAATATTTGTCGCCATTTGTTAAAGAAAAAATATCCTTTACCAACTCACCAAATTTTAACTTTTTAATACTATCTGGAGTATCATCATTCCAGTACCATTCTCTTTTAAAATCTATTTTGGCACTTTCACCTTGCTCTATTAATCTAACTATGTTCATTTCTAAACCTCATTTTTTTTTGAGTTGAGTAGTAAAAGTGATTTATTCCTCATGAATAGCTATCTCCATCAAATTCTCCACTAATGCCACCCCACGATCCAAAATCTTGAGCAAAATATCCAATGATCTACTCTGTGCATTTTCTCCTATTTTGTATTTATGAAATGCACGTATACCTACTCATTGAAGCGTAGTGAAGCTTTCCCTTGAGTGGAGTTGAGCTTTTTACGTATAACTATTTTTTAATTTTAGTCAAATAGGTTCATTGTGTCAAGTGTCTATGTGGCTTTAATAGGTGCATTTTCCAACGTACCCTGTGGGGAGGGTGTGGGTGCATGGGGTTGGCTTACAACTCTATCTTCGGTATCGCACTCAGCAGCTTTTGTGTGTATTCATGTTCGGGATTGTTAAATAGCTCCTCGGCACTCTTCATCTCTACGATACTGCCAAAGTACATTACCACGATCCTGTCTGAGATATGGTTGACCACGCTGAGGTCGTGGGAGATAAAGATATAGGTGAGGTTGAACTCCTCTTGGAGGTCTAGTAGGAGGTTGAGGACTTGGGCTTGGATGGAGACATCTAGGGCTGAGACTGGCTCATCGCAGATGATGATCTCTGGGTTGAGGGCTAGGGCTCTGGCGATGCCGATACGCTGACGCTGTCCACCTGAAAACTGGTGGGGGTAGCGGTCGTACCAGTCAGGGAGCATGCCTACTTTTTCCATGAGATAGAGCACGCGTTCTTTGATTTGGGATTTGCTCATGTCTGTGTTGAGAGCGAGGGGTTCGCCGATGATTTTGCCTACTTTCCAGCGGGGGTTGAGAGAGGAGTAGGGGTCTTGGAAGATGATCTGTACCTTTTTGCGATACTCGATGAGTGCATCACCACTGAGCTTGGTGATATCCGCACCCTCAAAGAGAATCTCCCCATCTGTAGGCTCCTCGATCTTGAGAATCATCTTGGCAGTGGTGGATTTGCCACAGCCACTCTCTCCTACGATACTGAGTATCTCACCCTTTTTGACCATAAAGGTTACATCGTCGACTGCTTTGACGATCTTGGGAGTCTTGAAGAGACCTAGATTGATCTCGTAGTGCTTTTTGAGGTTGTTGATCTGAAAAATCGTTTCACTCATCTGATCTCCTTTGGAAAGGACAGGTAGTCTACCGTGTCATCGACTGTATCGAGTCGGGATTTTCTGGCAGTGATGCCTGGCTTGGGGATAGAGTGGAGCAGGGCTTTGGTGTAGGGGTGGCGTGGATCGTTGAAGAGCTCCTGTGCAGAATCCTTTTCTACGATATGACCACGATACATCACGACCACTTCGTCTGCTATCTGATAGACCACAGCCAGATCATGGGTGATAAAGAGTATCGATGTACCTGTCTCGTCTTGGAGCTTTTTCATCAGGTCTAGCACTTGGGCTTGGATGGTGACATCCAGAGCGGTGGTGGGCTCATCAGCGATGAGGAGCTTGGGCTCACATGCCATCGCGATAGCAATCATCACACGCTGACGCTGTCCGCCACTGAGCTTGAAAGGATACTCACCGTACTTCTCAACAGGATCAGGGATACCAACTAGATCGAGAGCCTCTACGACTTTGTCAAAGCGTTGTTTCTTGTCTAGATGTTTGTGGTGTAGCCTGAGGGCTTCATCGATCTGGTAGCCTACGGTGTAGGAGGGGTTGAGCGATGTCATGGGCTCTTGGAAGATCATCGCGACATCACGACCACGCACCTGACGCATCTGTGCTTCATTGAGCTTGAGCAGGTCGGTGTCCTCTAGGTATACCTCTCCGCCTTCGATTTTGCCTGGGTGGTCGATGAGTTGCATGATACTCATGGCGGTGATGCTCTTGCCAGAGCCACTTTCGCCTACGATACAGATCGTTTTGCCAGAGGGAATCTCAAAGCTCACATCATTGACCGCCTTGTTGACCCCCTCATCTGAATAAAAGTATGTTTTGAGATTTTTCACTTCAATCAAATTCATTATTTATCCTTCAGTTTGGGATCGAGTACATCCATGAGACCATCACCCATGAGGTTGAAGCCCAGCACGGTCAAGAAAATAGCCAACCCTGGATAGAAGATCATCCAAGGAGCAGTCATAATAAACTGCAACGAATCACTCAGCATCGCACCCCACTCAGGAGTAGGAGGCTGTGCACCCAGTCCGAGGAAGCTTAGCCCTGCCGCTTCGAGTACCGCAGAGGCAAATCCCATCGTAGACTGTACGATGATAGGCGTGGCTGCGTTGGGGAGGATGACCTTGAACATCAGACGTGTGTTGGAGGAGCCATTGATACGGCTGGCGATGACATATTCTTTTTCCCGTTCTGCTAGCACCGAAGCACGTACGACTCTGGCATAGGTCGGGATACCAACGATACCGATAGCGATCATGGCATTGGTGAGACTGGGGCCTAGGATGGAGACCACGACAATGGCGAGCAAGATCGCAGGAATCGAGAGCATGATATCTACGATCCGCATGATAAGCAGATCGACCTTGCCACCAAAATAGGCAGCGAGCATACCCATCGTCAGACCAAAGCTCAGAGACAGTCCTACTGAGATAGCTCCCACCATCAGTGAGATACGCGCACCATAGATGATGCGGGAAAACAAATCTCGTCCGAAATCATCTGTACCGATGAAAAATTGGCTCATGCCCCCTGCTTCCCACATAGGAGGAGTGAGGCGGTGGGCGAGGTCTTGGTCAGCAGGTAGGTGCGGTGCGATCCATGGGGCAAATATCGCCATAAAGACCAGCACAACTACGATAAAAAATCCTACGACTGCTGATTTGTTTTTTTTGTACTGTTTGATAAAGTCTCTCATTAGCTCAACCTTATCTTGGGGTTGATGAGTGCATAGAGTAGGTCAACGACCAAGTTGATGATGATAAACATCGAGGCGATCAGGAGTGTGGCAGACTGGATGACGGGGAAGTCTCGCTGATAGACAGCGTTGACCAGCCATTTGCCAATCCCTGGCCATGAAAAGGTGGTCTCTGTCAGAATAGAGCCTGCAAAGAGACTGCCCAGCATGAGCCCGATGATAGTGACTACGGGCATAAGTGCATTGCGTAGTCCATGTACTGCTACCACTTGGAATCTAGAACACCCTTTGGCTCTGGCAGTTTTGATATACTCCTCTTTCATCACCTCTATCATGCTGCTTCTGGTCATCCTAGCGATGATTGCCATAGGGATGGTACCCAGAGCGATGGCTGGCAGAATGAGATGCTTGAGGGCATCCCAAAACGCCTCAT
>CAZEIN010000207.1:0-5849 GCA_964512425.1 uncultured Sulfurovum sp. | reverse complement strand
TACCAGTCAAGTGACCTATCCCTATGCAGAATGGAGTGCAATAGTACTTAGCTTTTTGGCTTTTAGGCTCTTTGATATCTGGAAGCCCTCTACGATAGGAAAAATTGATAGAGATTTTGATGG
Organism: uncultured Sulfurovum sp.; assembly: GCA_964512425.1. Lineage (GTDB taxonomy): Bacteria > Campylobacterota > Campylobacteria > Campylobacterales > Sulfurovaceae > JAAXPZ01. Next base: position 5,726 of record CAZEIN010000207.1, on the reverse strand, counting down.
AGGGCTGGGTGTTATGGGGGATGATATCCTCGCTGGTATCGCAGGAGGGTTGTTTAGTGCGATGATTATGCTAGGCACAGAGAAAGCATTGGCTTACCTAGCATAATTTGAGTTAATGTTTTTTCTGCGTATTATATACCAGTTCACGTAGCTGGATACGATAATCATCATAATCAAAGTTTTCTATCCTAGCCACACCATCCTCTACGGCTTGTCGTGCTACTGCTGAAGCAACCCAGATAAGCACCTCTTTGTTGAAAGGCAATGGAATGATATGCTTCTGTCCATACTCAATCTCATCCATGTGGTAGGCTGCTTTGACATAATAAGGTACAGGCTCTTTTGCCAGTGCTGCCAATGCTTTGGCTGCTGCCATCTTCATATTTTCTGTAATCTTTCTCGCACGTACATCCAATGCCCCTCTGAAGATAAAAGGAAAGCCTAACACATTGTTGACCTGATTAGGATAATCACTACGGCCCGTACCTACAATCGCGTCACTACGCACCTCTGCAACCTCATCAGGTAAAATCTCAGGAACAGGGTTTGCCAATGCGAAAATCACAGGATGGGGTGCCATCTGTGCCACCATCTCCTTGGTCAATGCACCTGCCTTGCTCAGTCCCAGGAACATATCAGCACCTGCAATTACATCTGAAAGTGTTTCAAACTCTGTATCCACTGCAAACGCTTGCTTGTACTTATTTAGATCATCCCTGCTAGTTCGAATCACCCCTTTGGAGTCACAAAGATAGAGATGCTTGACACCCAAATCACGATACATTCTCGCACATGCCAGTCCTGCTGCTCCTGCACCATTGACGACCACACGTACCTCTGTGAGTTTTTTATCTGTGAGCTCTACTGCATTGAGCAACGCTGCTGAGGTGATAATCGCCGTTCCATGCTGATCATCATGAAACACAGGGATATCTAGCATCTCTTGTAATTTTTTCTCTATCTCGAAACATTTAGGTGCCTTGATATCCTCGAGGTTAATACCACCAAAAGTAGGTGCAATTGCTGCTGATGCGGCTACTATCTCATCCACAGTATGCACATCCATCTCAATATCAAAGGCATCGACATTAGCAAACTTTTTAAAGAGAACAGATTTCCCCTCCATGACTGGTTTCCCTGCCACTGCACCGATATCTCCTAAACCAAGAACTGCTGAGCCATCAGAGATCACCGCTACAAGATTACCTTTATTGGTATATGTATATGCCAGATCTTCATCTTTGGCAATCTCCAAACACGGCACTGCTACACCTGGCGTATATGCCAAAGAGAGCTCCTGCTGTGTATCGCATGGCTTGGTTACTTCAATTGCTATTTTCCCACCAATATGATATGCTAATGCTTTAGCGTGACTATCTGTTTCCATTTTTTGTCCTTTAGTTTCTAAAAAGTTGCAGAATTGTACTCCTATAAACTTTAAAAGTACATTGATTTCCAAATAATATTTCTCTCTCTTATTTAGTTGGTGCGGTAATAAGCATAGAAACTATCTCTGTGAGCCAATAAATCGTAAGTCTATTTACTCTTACGCATTTTTAGATAAAATACCTTACTTTATAAATAAGGAGCTCTCTTTGGCAGATGTTGCATGTACACATTGTCATCTCACATTTGATACCTCTGTTATGATTACAGAGGAGTATGAGGATAGGACACTCTACTTTTGCTGCAAAGGCTGTGAGGGGGTCTATCATCTACTCCAAGATGAAGGACTGGATACATTTTATGAAAAACTAGGCAATCAAACCCTCCAGCCCGCTATACCGAGCAAAGAGGATCTCGCACGCTTTGACCTAGAGGGCTTCAAAAACAAATATATCAAAACCAACAGTGATGGGCTCAGTGAGATCAGCCTTATCATCGAAGGCATCCACTGCTCTGCTTGTGTCTGGCTCAATGAAAAGGTACTGCATCAGACTGATGGCATCATCGAAGCCACCATCAACTACTCCAACAACAAAGCCAAAGTAGTCTGGGATGAAGAGGAAATCAAACTCTCTCAAATCATAGAGAAAATCCGCTCTATCGGCTACAATGCCTACCCCTATGATGCTTCACTCCAAGAAGAACGCAGCATCAAGACCCGCAATGAATACTATGCACGCATCCTCGTAGGGGTCTTTACTACCATGAACATCATGTGGTTAGCAATCGCCCAGTATGCAGGGGTTTTTAGTGGGATTGATGCAGGTCACAAAAATATCCTCACCATTGCAGAATTTATACTTGCTACGCCTACACTTTTCTATAGTGGATGGATCTTTTTCAGAGGCGCTTACTATGGACTTAAAAACAGATTTGTCAATATGGATCTATTGGTTTCGGCTGGAGCACTGCTCGCCTATCTCTACTCCATCTATGCGATGATTACCCAACATGGAGAAGTCTATTTCGACTCAGTGACTATGATTATTACCTTTGTGCTGGTAGGGAAATATCTCGAAGTCTTGAGCAAGAAACAAGCCAGTGATACATTGGATAAAATCATTGGTACGATGCCTACAGAAGCAACCGTAATCAAAGAGGGTGAAAAATCTCTGGTGTCATTAGAAAATATAGAGATCGGAAACATCATAGAGCTCAAGCCAGGAGAAAAGGTTGCGATTGATGGTGTTTTGGAGAGTGGTGCTGCCTCTTTTGACGAGAGCTCGCTCACAGGAGAAAACGAGCCTATCCACAAACAAGAGCATGATACAGTTCTGAGTGGCACGCTCTGTCTGGATTCGGTAGTCAGATATCGTGTGACCAAACGGGCGGATGAGTCACTGCTACATACCATCACCGAACTTCTCAGTGACTCCATCACCAAAAAACCCTATATAGAGCAGCTTGCCAATACCATCTCGGGCTACTTTTCGCTCACTATTCTCTCTATCGCTCTGCTGACTTTTGCAGGGTGGTATTGGACCAATGGCTCTTTTGAGATGGCACTGATTACTGCCATTTCCGTGATAGTCATCGCCTGCCCCTGTGCATTGGGGCTTGCTACCCCTATGGCAACCCTCATCGGGGTCTCTAGAGCAGCCAAGAGAGGACTACTTTTCAAAGAGTCGCGTATGCTAGAGACTATGGCCAAAACCACCCTGCTGGCATTAGATAAAACAGGCACCATCACAGAAGGGAAACCCAGCGTTATAGGTCTTGACACCTCCTCAGAATTTGACCCTGCACTGCTACTCTCTCTCGTGCATAGCTCAAACCACCCTGTGAGCCAAGGGATAGAACGCTATCTACAAACCCACTACAGTGATCTCGAACAACCCCCAATCACCCACATCAAAAGTATCGATGCCAAAGGCATCACCGCCAAATCAGGAGAAAAAACCCTAGCAGGAGGAAACAGTGCCCTCATGGAGCATCTCGGTATTCAAACGGATTTCGAGAGTGAGCATACACTCTTTTTGTTTGCTATCGATCATCAAATTGTAGCCACCATTACCCTCCAAGACCAGATAAAATCCGGTGCCAAAAAAACCATCACACAGCTCAAACAGCAAGGGCTCAAAATCGTCATGCTCACAGGCGACCACCAGCAGAGTGCTGCTTCTATTGCAGGGCAGGTAGGTATCGATATCTGGCACCACTCTCTACTCCCCACTGATAAAGCCACGCTCATCGACCAGTTTCATGAGGAAGGGGAGATTGTCGTTATGGCAGGGGATGGCATCAATGATGCTGTTGCCCTAGCCAAATCAGATATCGCCTGTGCGATGGGTAGCGGTGCAGATATCGCCATAGAGGTCAGTGATGTAGTACTACTCGATGACAAGCTAGAGAGCCTAGCCGATGCCTTTGCCATCAGCAAGCGTACCTTTGCCGCAGTCAAACAAAACCTCGGCTTCTCTATCCTCTACAATATGATAACCGTACCCTTGGCAGTAATGGGCTATGTCACACCACTCATCGCTGCAATTTCCATGAGCCTCAGCTCACTGGTAGTCGTAGCCAATTCTACCAGAATCAAACTCAAAGGAGACTCATGAGCGGATCGATTATGACCATGATGATTGGTATCTCTACATTTCTAGGTGCCTTGGGACTGGCTGCTCTCATCTGGGGCATCAAAACAGGACAGTTCGATGATCAATCCAAATTTATCGATGGTGCACGATTTGACAACGAGGATGAGCTTCAAGATGCCATTCAAATGGAAGAGAAAAAAAAGCGTGCCCAAAAGAAGGCAAAAGAGGGAAAAGCACAACGAGAGAAAAACTATAGGCCTATAGATTAATGTTGTTTAGATACCGTCCTTTTTTTGCAGCACTACTTTTTACTCTGTTTGTGGTGGGATTCTATTTTTTGGATTATATCAACTATGCCAGAGCAGGAAAAATACTCATCACAGGGATGTCGACCATAGGACTTCTATCCGCACTTCGCATTAAATATCCTCACAAAGCATATCTCTCATGGCTACTCATAGTGGTCTCCCTCTTGCTCTTTGCCAATCTCAGCTTCCAAGGTGTTCTACGAGATATCTTTGGTGTAGCACAGGATGAAATGATGATCATGAAAGCTATCTTTGGTACAGACGCACAAGAGAGCTATGAGTTTTGGTTGCAGTATAAACCCTACCTTATCAAACATCTCGCATTACTGGTCTTTTCATTTGCTATTTTCTACTTTTTAGTCTTACAAACTAGTTTAAAATCACAAAATATTGCTATCAGTAATCTCGTATTTATAGGATGGGTACTGTTTTTCACCATTGGACATTTGGAAAAATCTATTCGCAGGGGTAGTCCTTTCGTCTATTTTTCACACTTTTATGCAGAGTGGAGAGCAGAATTAGAGGAGATTAACACGCTCAACACACTGCTCGCCAAAAATATCAAAAACACTATGCTGGATGATACCAAATATATAGGAGAAATGAAAAAAAATACCCTCGTTTGGGTCATAGGTGAGAGCAGTACCAAACATAACTGGTCACTCTATGGATATGAGAGGAACACCACACCACTCATGGACTCTATCAGAGATGAGCTACTCGTATTTCAAAACATCAAGGCAGCCGCCCCTATCACTGTACCCGCTTTTGAGCGTATGCTCACACCTGCCAGTATCACACACCCCGCTCTCTGGAAGAGTCAACCAAATATCATACAAATAGCCAAAAAGGCAGGCTATCATACTTATTGGATCTCCAACCACACCACCGATGCACACAATGGTATCACTTATATTTTTTCCCATCAAGCAGATGAAGTCTATATGACCAACCAAGGTAAAGCCAGAGGCGAAGGCTCCTATGATGCATCCGTACTGCCTGCCTACAAAAGGGCTCTCTCTGATCCTGATGAGAAAAAGCTTATACTAGTGCATCTGCTTGGCTCTCATCCTGCATATAACTTTCGCTATCCTAAAGCATATGCCAAATTTAGCTCTGTATTTGATGACCCTACCGCCAAATCACTATCAAAAAAGGCATTGCTGATTGGGCCATTACTTTTAGAAACTTTTACGACAACTCCATCCTCTATGGGGACTATATACGATATAGCTTACTAAAGCTGTTGCAAAAAAGCAAGGAGGCTGATCATGCAACATGGCTCTATCATCCTGACCACGGCGAGGATGTCTGTCATCATGATAATTTTTCAGGACATAACCAGAATGCCAAGGAACAATGGGAGATTCCTCTACTATTATGGTCAAAGAAAAAGAAAGAATCGCTCCAAAGACACCAGCCTTATTCATTGGAT
>CAZEIN010000206.1:0-6894 GCA_964512425.1 uncultured Sulfurovum sp. | reverse complement strand
CTCTAGCCGTGAAGAGTGTAAACCATGAAAGAGAAAAATGGGTTTTCCTCGCAGGTCTCCTACTTCAGCATAGCCTAAGATTCTGTTGTCTTTTAGGGTTAGGGTTTGGTTAAGTTGGTTCATTTTTTATCTCCTTTTAATTCATCTAACTAAAACCTTAGGTCGAAAGGGGTCTGGTAATAATGATAACTTAAGTAAAGCTCATTATCATTATTACTTGACACCTTTTGTTTTTTTAGCTAATTAAGCTTTAGTACAAAACCCCAAACAACCAAAAAAATTCCCTACTCCAATGGATAGTTATACAAAAGATTATCCAACGCCTCCCTCTTTAAAGTACGATAGACATCATAATCACTATCTATAGAGATAATCTCATTGATACCCAATTTTTCAGCCACAACAATCAAAGAGCAATCAGCCAAATCCATAGGGAGGTCGCTATATTTTTGGGTAAGTGTTATCATCCTATCAACATCGCTCTGCTCTATCTGAAAAATCTCAATACCGCCTCTGCGTATCCATTCAAGAAGATTTAGTTGTGCTTGGATACTCTGTCTCAATAGGTGCATGGCTTCAGCGATAACAGACCAAGTTGTCACAAATCCACCGTTATAATTTTTGGTAAACTCCAAGACTCTTTTGTGGTGTTTGTCTCTACGATTGAGCAGAGCCACAATGGGGCCTGTATCAATAATGATATTTTTCATCTAAAATCTTATCCAATCTGTTTTTATAATCACTAGATAGCTCTTCATCTCCATCATAAACACCAAAAAGGTCATGACCCAAACTATAGGGTGTATCGTCTCTTTTTCTCTTTAGATTAGCGATATACTCAATAATCGCTTGTCTAACAATCTGTGTCTTTGTAGTCAACTCAAGCTTGGCAATCAAATTTAACTCTTGTTCCAATTCAGCTGGTAATCGTAATGAAATCATAAGGACTCCTTTTTGTATATCAATATTGTATTACGATGATGCTTTTAGGGTACTGAAAAAAACATATTGAACTTATGGTGCCATATTTCCAAAATCCCGAAATAGAATTCTTTGCATATGTGCTATCGTCGTACTTGAGGGGTTTGTGTAAAATTTGAGTCGCACCCGTAGTTCGATGATGGTTTTACGCGAAGCCCTTGGATGCGATTAGGATATTGTATGTATATTTGTTATTAGAGGGTGGATAATACAAATTTTTTGGATTATCTGCTACATAAATAGGTCAAACTCTTTGTAAAACCTTTACCAAAAAGCATCAACCAGTTAGCTATATCATCGACAGAGGCTAAGCAGTAGAAAAATTACTTTTGTCAATGCATCACCAGATAGCGACGCATCTTCTTGATCAGTGAGAAATCAATCTCGCCCTCGATCACCTCCTGCATATCATCCATCACTACACCGCCATTGGGTGAGATGATAGCAGAGGAGCTTGCCATAGTCTCCTTGGCGCTGTTGGCGACGATGACGTAGCACTGATTCATGATCGCCAGTGCCTGAGGGAGGATTTCCAGATGACGCTTTCGCGGTATGCCCCACTGTGAGGGCAGCAAGATCACATCAGCTCCCTCCAACTGTGCCCAGAGATGCTTGAACCGTACTTCAAAGCAGATGAGAAGCCCATACCTAACCCCCTCTATCTCAAAGAGGCAGATATCCTCTGCACTGCCAGCTTGGAGATGTTTGTCCTCCTCACCTAGCAGAAAGAGCTTGTGCTTGGACTGGCGATGCACTATCTGGTGCCTATGGATGACAATAGCATCATTGGTATAGTGCTCCCCATGCTGACTCAGCACAGTCAATACCACAATCTGCTCATCCACAATCTCTAGTAGCTGTGCAACAGCCCTCTGGGAGAAATCCACCGCCGCATCGATATGGGCATAGTCATAATCAGTGAGGCAGACTTCGGGAGCGACAATCAGCTTATGATCATGGCATAGCTCAATATGCCGTATCAATGCCTCTAGGTTTTTCTGATAGAGTACTTTGTTGGTGAGTTGGAGTGCTACTGCTTTAAAATTTTTTGCTTTTGTCATCTGCTATCCTCTCGATTTGGGTTATATTTTACACTTTTTTGCTAAACTTTACCCATGCAAACACTAAAACAACCCACCAAACACCCAGAGATAGAAGCAGGAGAAATCGAAAAGCTCCTCAGCATCATCCAGCCCGCCCCACTACTGCGTATCGGTCACTTTAGTGATGAGGGAGAGACGCTACCTGCACTACTAAATCAGTTTTGCGATAGAGAGGGCTATGCCTATCTCCTCAACTGTACCACAACAGACTATCATGAGAGGCTTCACTCACGATACAACTCTGAGCCTGCTTGCACTATCAAACTATTTGACCTAGCCAGACCCAACTATATGCAACATGGCAAATTTTATGACTATCTCTTTGTCACCTCAGAGATTGCAGCATCACAGAGAGCCTCTTTTCTCCAAAAATCCCATAAAGTGATTAAAAATGCAGGGCTTATTTTGATTTTTTTGCCAAGCAGTGCCACAGAAGAGACTGCCTGGTGGTACGAACTACTCGAAGAGTACTATTTTGTCGCTACCAATACCATCGTACTAGATAACTATTGGAGTGTCGTCATTTCAAAGAAAATGCATGGATGGGGTGGATAAGAGAGGCAGCCTGCGGTGGTTGGTTGTTAGGAGGGGAGTGTGCAGACTGCCCTTAGAGAGCCTCAAAGTTGGAGGCTTTCCAAAAATAGTTAAACAGGTTTTCATTGGCTCTCTAGTAAGAATTCTATCAGAGAAATGTGAACCGATTGTGAATGAAGCCATTGGGCTCATCATAATATCAAATCAAAATATAATACCAAATCCCTCATATTTTGAAAAAGAGAGAAGATAAAGGCTCTTGAGCATATCTGGGGAGAGGGCTTTCAGCTCGCTAAATACCGTATTGCTCATCGTCTCTTGTTCCATAGTAGAGAGTACATCTTCCAAGACTTGCGGTAGTACTTCGCATAGTCTCTTAAATGCATATCTGTCTCCTGTTACCAGCCCATAAAATCTATCCATGGAAACTCTACGAATATTTTCATGGGCAAACTGCTCCTTGTTGATAGTGATTTTCCATGGTATATCTTGGCTCTGCTTGGCAATGACCTCTACCAACATGCAGGTAACGTCTGCACCCTTGAGAATTTGATGCTGCATGGCGATGTAGGTTTTCTGTGCCGAAGAGGAGTTCATGGTGTTATGTTTGTTTTTGAGTTCCACATAAATCTTTTGCTGCTCATTGACCAAATCAAAGCCTTGGGGTGCTACCTTCCAGCCTCCACCCATATACTTAAAGATATTTTGATGAAAGTAACCGATATGATTGGTATTGGATTTATCCATTTGACGGATGATCTCTAGTTCTATGGTCTCTTCTAGTGTTTTGGTGTAGATTTTGCTGTCAAATGTCAACTTGATAGGATCAATGAGGTTTTTATTGAACTTCTTTAAATCTATTTGGAAGCGGTACTTTTCTACAGTCTCCTTGACATGCACAAATAGGTCACTATCCGATATGAAGCCTAGATTATACGCCTGCATCACTAAACCCTCTCAATCTGGTTGAGTACGTCTACCAAAGAGAGGCCCACAGCAAATGCCAAATTGACAGGCACAGCATTGCCGATCTGTTTGTACTGTTGCGTGATGGAGCCCTCAAACACCCACTCATCTGGGAAAGTTTGTATCCGTGCATACTCTCGTACCTGAAAAGGGCGTGTCTCTTCTGGATGGCATCGCTCTGTCTGTTTTTGTGCAGGCGCACAGGTTAGCGTCAGGCACGCCTCATCCCATGCAATCCGTCTGGCTATCCCTGTCTTTCCACCACCTAGATAAAAACTCTTCATCATGTAGGATTTTTGCAGTGCCAATGGCAGATCGCGCCAATACCCTCCAGGTGGTATAAGTTCGAGTATCTTCCTCTTTTTTTCAGGATAGCATTGACCCGCAGATGGAGACACATCTGTAGCGTATAGCGTACCCTTTTTTAATGCATCTTTGAGCGTATAGTACCGTTTGCTCTCTTGGGGCCATTGAAATTGCACCTTGGAGGCATACTCTTTTTTAATCCCAACGATAAAAAGCCTCTCTCTTTTTTGCGGTACATGGTAATGAATAGCTTTAAGCACCTTGGGAGGCAAGACCTCGTAGCCCATAGACTCAAATACCTCCACCATTGTCTCTAGTGTGCGACCCTGATCATGACTCACAAGACCTCGTACATTCTCTGCCAAAAAAATCTTGGGTTCAGACTCTTTGAGTGCTCTAGCAAACTCGTAAAAGAGTGTACCACGCGTATCATCCATGCCTCGCTTTTTACCTGCATAAGAGAATGCTTGACAAGGGAAACCACCTGTAAGCAGATCGGTCTTCCCCCTATAGGGCTCAAAGTCAATCTCTGCTATGTCGCCATGAATCACATGCCACTGAGGACGATTTTTCTGAAGTGTTGCGGTAGCATAGCGGTCAAAGTCATTGAGCAAGAGATGAGAGAAGCCAGCTCTCTCCATCCCCAAAGCCATACCACCCGCTCCAGCAAAGAGCTCAATACTGTGATAGTTGCGCATAGGATGTACCGATATGCTTAAATGGCTGGACAATGCGATGGTCGCCTGAGGCTCACCCATACTAGCTCCTATATCAAAGTTGTCATATTATACACACTCTGAGTTTATAAAGGTATTTTTATGTCAAATTGTCATATTTTTTATGCTTTGGGAAGCACCAAGGGTAAAAACCCTTTGCATCATGCAGAAAAGAGCTACTGACAGCTCACGCACTCCAAACTGCGATCTTCTACTGCTCCGTCATCTGCCAATGCTTCTGGAGATTGACTGCGTAGATAGTAGGTAGATTTGAGTCCAAACTTCCATGCCTCCATATAGATATCGTTGAGATATTTTCCGCTGACTTTGTCTAGCGTGATAAAGATATTGAGGGATTGTCCTTGGTCAATCCATTTTTGGCGGATTGCTCCAGCACGGATGAGTAGTCTCTGGTCCAGCTCATAGCTAGGTGTGTAGTAGCTCCAGTTGGCGGCGGAGAGATTGGGGACGACTACGGGGATATGCCCAGAGAGATTCTCTTCGTACCACTTTCTTTTGTAGACTGGCTCGATGGCTTGGGTCGTACCTGTCAAGATCGAGATAGAGCTTGTCGGTGCGATTGCCATGAGGTAGCCGTTACGCATCCCATCGGTTTTGACCTTTTCTTTGAGTGCTGCCCAATCGTGGGTATAGCCAAAGAGCCCTCCCCTGTCAACCAGTTTACAGGCTTCTGTATTGGCTTTGTCTATAGGAAAAATACCTTGTGACCAATCTGAGCCTTCAAAGGTAGGGTAGGTGCCTTTTTCTAATGCGAGGTCACTAGAAGCACGGATAGTATAGTAGCTGACTGACTCCATAATCTCATCAATCTTTTCAAAGTGCTCATTGCTCCCCCACTCGATACGCTTTTCTGCGAGCATCTGTGCCTCACCCATGACACCCAATCCGATAGAGCGGGATTTCTCGTTGGTCTTTTTCACCTTTGCCAATGGGTAAAAGTTGAGATCAATCACATTGTCAAGCATCCTGACAGCTGTAGGCACCACTCTGGCGATATCCTCTACGGTATGAATCTTGGAGAGGTTGACAGAAGCCAGGTTACAGACAGCCGTATCGCCATCAATCTTCTCTTTGTCTACCATCCAAATCTGCTTGCCTCCGAGGCTATCTAGGGCGGTGATTTTTTTGGCGGGTTTTGTCATGCCGTTGTCAACCGTAATCATCTCCTCCTCTTCAAAAACCTCTATGGTTCTATCGCTATAGGTGACTCTAATCTTATAGTAGTCGGGGCCTGTGTTTTGGAAAATCTCCGTACAGAGATTGGAGCTTCGGATGATTCCTGTATGGCGGTTGGGGTTGGCTCTGTTGGCAGCATCTTTGAAGCAGAGAAAAGGATTGCCTGTCTCAAAGTAGCTACGCAGAATCTCTTTCCATAAGGCTTTGGCAGAGATAATCTCTCTAGTGATGCTCTCGTCCTGCTCTAGTATCTCATAACGCTCTCTAAACGTATCCCCATGTAAATCAATCAACTCTTTGACCTCAAATGGATCAAACAGTGTCCACATCGCATCTGCCTCGACACGCTCCATAAACAGATCGTTGAGCCACATCGCAGGGAACAGGTCATGGGCACGGCGACGCTCTTCACCTGAGTTTTTCTTGAGATCAAGAAAATCACGGATATCGATATGCCAAGGCTCTAGATAAACAGCAATCGCACCCTTGCGCGTACCTAGCTGATCTACGGCAATAGCAACATCATTGGCAATCTTGAGGAATGGTACGATACCGCCTGCTGCATGTTTATGCCCATCGATAAATGATCCCATGCCACGCACTTGTGTCCAATCCCAGCCAATTCCTCCACCGAACTTGCTCAGCAGTGCCATCTCTTTGTAGGCATCAAAAATGCCTTCGATGTTGTCAGGGGTAGATCCGATATAGCAGGAGCTGAGCTGATGTCGTGGCGTTCTGGCATTGGAGAGTGTCGGGGTTGCTGCCATCACTTCAAATTTACTCAAAATATCATAGAACTTTTTTGCCCATGTCTGACAATCAAACTCATTTTGTGCCAAGAACATTGCCACCCCCATAAAGAGGTGCTGTGGCAGCTCAATCGGGCAGCCTTTGCGATCCTTGAGGAGATATCTGTCATAGAGGGTTTTGATACCTAGGTAGGTGAACTGTAGGTCTCGCTCAGGCTGGATATAGGCATTGAGCTCCTCTAGGTCATACTTCTCTTTGAGCCCTAGGAGGATGCGCCCCTCTGCTTCTCCCTTTTCAAAATACTCTTTGAGGTGGGTATAGCCAGAGTAGTGAGAGACTTT
>CAZEIN010000205.1:0-5375 GCA_964512425.1 uncultured Sulfurovum sp. | reverse complement strand
CTCTCACTGATAGATGAGATAGCCGAGGAGGAGATCGTGCGTCAATATATCGATCTAAGGATGATCGATGAAGCCCCCATGGAGGAGATGCTCTCTTTTTACCGTGAAGTGATCAAGCCACTCGATCAGCTCTATATCGAGATATTTCGCGAAGAGCACTATGACTTCAAAGTACATACGAACTTTTCCAAACGAGGCTTTGATACTATCATGACTGTCCAGCAAAAGCAGCTCCACACAGTCAACAAACTCAACGAGGAGTATATCTTTCTCGACCGTACACTGCTAGGCTACTATGCGATGTTTGAACGCATGGGAGCACGGATCGATACGCGCTTTGCAGTAGGTGTGATGCGGGAGCTTGGGTGATGGTGTTGCATAGGCGATTTGCCATACCATTTGGCTTTTTTCTCTTTATCAGCTATATCATTTTTTTAGCAGATACGGCAGACTATAACTTTGCCTTTCGGATGATCGGGCATGTGCCTTATGGGGATAAGATCATGCATGCATTGCTCTATGGGGTGATGGCAGGATTGCTCAACTGGGGGTTGGGATACCGTCGCTGTTGCAGATTTGGTGCGTTGGCAAACGCACCCTACATGGGATCGGTATCGGTATTGATCTTTGCTACGATTGAGGAGTGCACCCAATACTATATCCCCTCTCGTACTTTTGACCTGTGGGATTTGGCTGCGGATATATTTGGAGTGATACTGTTCTCATTGTGGAGACTCAAATGACCCACTACGATATCACCATCATCGGAACAGGCCCTGCTGGGCTACGCTGGCACGCATATTGCAAACCAAGCATAAAGCACCTTTCAAGCTCATCAAAAACCATGGAGGGCCCATCAGCCCCACTTTGGTACCATGCTCTCAGCAGATGCATGGGGCAGGGTGATTATAGAGCAAGGAGAGGTTTTTATGTAACATAATTCGGGTTAAACCCAAATCTCGAAATACCCAGCCATGTATGGCCGTTACCTGTGGTTGCAAGTAGAATACCAGCCAAGATATAAGATAATACCCACCACTATACCAAGGAGATAAAATGTTTACAAATGATGATCTAAATAAAGCCATAGAGAAAGATATCTTTACCCAAGAATCTGTAAAAAAATTTCAAGCAATGCTTGCAGAGGTGCATGCTCTCCCACAAGCCGATGAAGAGAACTTTCGTCTCGTAGGCGGGTTCAACGATATCTTTGTGGTGATTGCGTCACTGTTGGTATTTGTCTCTGCTGCATGGGTGATGGGTGATGGTGCGGGTGCTTCAATAGTCATCTCTTTGATTGCGTGGGGGTTGGCTGAAGTGTTTGTGCGGCAGAGACGGATGGCATTACCAGCGATTGTGCTATTGATAGCTTTTTTAGGAGGGCTTTTTGGTTTTGGGATGGCAGTGAGTCATAAAACTGTATTTGTTGCTGGGCTACTTGCCACGATAGGTGCTTTTGTGCATTGGAGACGGTTTCATGTGCCCGTGACAGTGGCAGGAGGAGCAGCCACTGTCTCTAGTATGCTGATTGGGCTTCTGATGCAACTCTTCCCTATATTGAAAGACCATTGGGAAATATTGACATTTTTCTCAGGTATACTGGTGTTTGTTCTAGCCATGTGGTGGGATACGCAAGATCGCAAACGTATTACCAGTCATAGTGATATTGCTTTTTGGCTACATCTGTTGGCTGCTCCAATGATTGTGCACTCTGTATTTATGATGCTCAATGTCTTTGAGGGAGAGCTTTCTCTCCTGTCTATTGCCTTTATTCTGCTTCTCTATGCCGTACTCAGCATAGTTTCACTGATTATTGACAGAAGGGCATTTATGGTCTCTTCGCTCATCTATGTTTTGTATGCGATTAGTGCACTGTTTTCTGCAGGGAATGCTTGGGGTGACGGACTGCCGATAGGTGGGTTACTGATTGGCGGGATGCTCTTGGTCTTGACAGTATATTGGGCTAAAGTGCGTGCAGCTGTCTTGGGCTGGATACCAGAGTGGATACGCATACACGTACCTGCGAGTGAACCTACTTGACCCGCCTCCACTCTCGCTCCATTGCTTCGGCGTACAGAGCGATAGTGACGGCATATCTGGCAGAGGCGTTGTATCGGGTGATGATGCGGTAGTTTCTCGTGCCTAGGTAGAGTTCGTCGTAGTGGCTGTCTCGTACTTTGACTAGATAGGCACTTTTGTAGGCAAAGGGTTTGCGTGCCTTGATGCCATGGGCAGTGATTTTGCTCATGGGATAGCGGGTACGATAGCCAGTGCGTAGGGCTCTAAAGCGTTTGCCTGGATAGCTGGCTCTGACTACTGCGGGGATGTGGTTGTTCCATTTTTGACGGTGCAAAAACGAGGCGATAGAGCCGATGCAGTCAGCGATCGAGTTGGGATTGCGTTTGCCGTCACCATCGAGATCAACCCCATGTCTCAGATACATCGAAGGTACCTGCTGCACACACCCCATCGCTCCAGCAAAAGAGCCCCGAAGCCCTCGTACATCTAGATGTTCTCTGCGAGCGAGAATCAGAGATTTTTCCAACTCACCTCGAAAAAATTTCTGCTTGCGATTGGGATTAAATGCCAGCGTTACGAGGCTATCCCAGACACTATATTCACTCCCATACATCCCAAATTTGCTCTCCACACGGATAAAGGCGGTGATGATTGCAGGGGAGATACTGTATTTTCGCTCTGCCTTTTTGAGCCATTTTTTGTTGCGTTGCATAAACTTCTTGCCTAAAGCGATACTCTCAGGGATGAGGATTTTGGATTTGTATCGATGCCAGCTAAAATCCGTAGCACCGACCTTGTGCCTGCCGCTGTATCTGGCAAGTGTTTTGGGTTGGTGTTTGGCTTTTTTGAGGAGCTTGTAGAGCGAGTGTGTGTCAAATTTGTATCTCTTGTGCATCTTGTTGACAAAGGCTTTGGCTTGGGGGTGTTTGCTGTAGTCGATACGTGCAAAGAGGAGGCAGGGAAGTATTAGTAGTATAAAGAGTATTTTTTTCATTGGAATCCTAGGGCTGATTATCAATCAAGATTATAACATAGTGCTATTAATCCCCCATAACTGATATTTCGCTATCATTCTGGCATGAAAAGAGTCATAGAGATTACACAGCTTGGTTTTGCATATGCGAATGATATAATCCTAGAGGATGTCAACCTCTCTGTAGAGGAGAGGGATTTTCTGGCTATCATTGGCCCCAACGGTGGTGGGAAATCCACGCTCCTAAAGCTCATATTGGGACTGCTCAAGCCACGCATAGGCAGCATCACTATCTATGGCAAAGCACCTGCCAAAGCCCTCTCTCAGATAGGCTATGTCCCCCAAAATACCAATGTCAACACCGATTTTCCTATCAAGGTCATCGAGGTGGTACTCATGGGTCATGTGGGCGGCAAGCGACCGCTCTGGGGATATGGAGAGGATGAGGTGAGCTGTGCGATGGGGGCATTGCGCGAGGTAGGCATGGAGTCCTACGCCCACCGCAAGATCGGAGACCTCTCAGGAGGACAGCGACAGCGAGTGATGATTGCTAGAGCACTCTGTGCCCATCCTCAGATACTACTACTAGATGAGCCTACGGCCAGTATCGATATCCAAGGACAAAAAGAGATCTACGAACTCCTCAAAAAACTCAATGCCACCATGACCATCATCGTAGTGAGTCATGATATCTCAGTGATACTAGGCTATGCCACCAAGGCAGCACACATCAACCGCCGTCTCTCTTATCATGACATCAGTGACCGTTCCCAGACTTTCCATACGCATGGAGAGGAGGGGCATTTCTGTGAGATTGAGCTACTACAGATGCTAGGAGCAGAGGCGTGTCCTGAGTGCAGTCAAGAAGAGGTTGGCAGTGGAGGATTTAGTGCCACCCCTCCAAGCCATGCCACACAAGGAGCCAAGCCATGATCGAAGCCCTCTCTTTTACATTTGTTCAACATGCATTGATTGCTGGTATTTTGGTTAGCTTTGCTGCGGGAATTATCGGTTCGTTGGTAGTGGTCAACCGTATGGTCTTTCTCGCTGGAGGTATGGCACATGCCTCTTATGGCGGGATTGGCTTGGCGGTCTACTTTGGGTTGCCGATCTTTCTGGGGGCATCGCTGTTTGCCGTGGCAGCAGCCTTGCTCATAGCATATCTAACCCTGCATGATCGCCACCGTATCGATACCTTTATCGGGCTGATATGGGCGGTGGGGATGGCGATTGGTATCATCCTCATCGACCTTACGCCAGGCTACAATGTTGATTTGATGAGCTATCTCTTTGGGTCGATCCTGGCAGTGAGTCGTGGGGATCTATGGTTTATGGGTGGGCTATTGGTTGTGATTTTGGGGGTGGTGACCTTTTGGTATCGGGATATCTTGGCAGTCTCCTATGACAGCGAGTATGCCTCATTGCGTGGGGTCAATGTGGGATTTTTCTATTCGCTCATCCTCGTACTCTCTGCCCTCACAGTCGTCATCGCCATCAAGGTCGTAGGACTCATCCTCGTCATCGCGATGCTTACCATCCCCGTCTATATCGCTGAGCGTCTGAGTCGTAGCCTCTGGGGGATGATGATGCTCTCTGGCATCATCGCCACACTCTTTACACTGGGTGGACTCTGGCTCTCCTACAGCTACGATCTCACCTCTGGCGCTTCGATCATCATGGTCTCAGCGGGGGGATTGGGGCTGTTTCTGCTGGGTAGGAGATTTATACCCAAACTATGCAGTAGGATATTTGGCAATTCTATTGCATAATTTGGATTAAAGGGTAGCGATGAAGATCATCCGACCCATCTACTCCTCTACTTCTTTATCGCATCTTCTACCATCGGCAATACCAACTCTCGTATCTCCTTGGGCAAGATAAAGAGGGGCTTGTCGCTTTTCTCTTCTATAGCTAACCTTGCTACTTTTAGTGCTTTAAGTGCTGGCTGAAGATACTCATAGCCTTCTCCTATCTCTTCCCACAATAGCTGCCATTTTCTAAATAGTGCTATATCTTCTATCTTATTTACAAAATTGTCTATTGAATCAATCAAAGCTTTGCTAAGATATTCTAACTCATGCAGTTCACTCATTATCTTAAGTATATAACGAACCTCCATATCTAATGCTTCTGGATTGAAATCTATTATCGCCATAAAGATACCTTTGATGTTAAAAAACTCTAAATATTTATTGTCTTTATCATATATATAATTTTTCCACTCTATTAAATATTTCCTTGCTTTTTGAATATCTTTAATTGTGTAAGATATGACAATAACCAATGCATATACTCCTACTTTTATAAAATCGTTTTCTATGCCTTCTTTCAATAAATTTTTACTAATATAAAGTGTTTTTTGTTATTCAACATTGCTAAAATA
>CAZEIN010000204.1:0-4426 GCA_964512425.1 uncultured Sulfurovum sp. | reverse complement strand
TCTCTTTACGTATTTTTGTAATCATTCTTGTAGTATACAGTAAAGTTCTATTAGATTTACTTATGTAAAAAAATAAAAAATAAAAAATAAATATATATTGACTTTTTTTGTATAATGTCAGAATAAGCCAAACCTAATTGTAAAATAGGGACGGAAAGTCGTGAGACTCATGTAAACCCAAACTATGCAATAGAGATTACCAATCTCCCGCAGATCATTGATTCATGGGCATTCACAGTGTATTTATCGATGCACCTTTGGGTGCATCTCAGATACACTGCAAACACCCATGAGCCAAGCATCAGTAGGATATTTGGCAATTCTATTGCATAATTCGGGATAAATGAGTTTGTCTGATTGCAATCAGTTACCCCGCTATTTATGGGTATGCATAGTGATACTTTTTATCTCCCCGTTTTATAATCAATTTACTAGTAAGGAAAATAATGAAGTTACTTAAGAAGATACTGTTTATCCTTTTGGGCATCACACTCCCTCACGTCGCACTAGATATAAAGCCATTAGAAAAGGATACTGCTGTTGCTAAAGCACTTTATATTAACTGTTTACAAAGAACGCAAACCCAGCAGTTACTCAAAATCTACCTGATGATAGCAATGAAAAGCAGTTATAAAGATCCAAAACAAGAGCTCACTGAATCTATTCCTAAATATGATAAACGTTTTTATGAGTTTGATGCTTACTTTAGAGAGAGACTCCATGATGCAGAGCATGTAGGTTACCTAGATAAAGCAGTTGTTATATGGAAACGGGCAAAGGCGATGCTCGAAGTGGTGCCTACCAAGGAGAATGCCAAACAGTTGTATAAAGATTTTCGTACACTTGTAAAACTGCTAGGGAAAGCCAAAGTACTGGCCAAAACAAGTTTCAAGGCTGTAGGTATGACAGGAGGACTTTGTCGTGATCCTCTCTATATTTCCAATCTTTATCTAATGAAACTTTGGGGTATAGATTTGCCTGAATATGATAAAGAGATGACCAAATTTATAGCCCATTATAAAAAAAATATAGCAAAGTTAAAAGCCTATAAGGGTAGCACCGAAGAGATTAATGGGCATGTAATTAGTGCAGAAAAAGCTTTTCAGTTTTTTACGTTTATGTATGATCACAAGATTATGATTCCTACACTGATTTCTAAAAAAGCAGATAAAATTTTTGTAGAGATTCGTACGATTAAAAAGCTCTATGGTAAGATGCTAAAATAATACCAAATCAAAATAGACTGGCTATCCAGGGTTTTAGACTTCTTCTCCCTCAATGTACACACACTTCACCCTCTGTGTATGCAGTATTGCATGTAGCGAGAGTTTGTCACTGTGGCACATTTCAGGTAGTGTAATGACTGCGATGTCTGCTGGAGCATCTGTCTCTAGTCTGCCTGCATCTGATCGGATGGCTGTGGCAGCATCGGAGGTGATGGAGCGGATGAACCTGTCTGCCATTTTTTCCAAGGGACCTTGGTGATGGAGCATGAGGGCGGCTCTGAGCTCATCCCAGATATTGAGTGACCAGTTAGAACTGAGTCCATCGGTGGCGATGCTCATGGCTCCCTCCCAGTTTTCTATCTCTAGTCTGCCGCAACCTAGCAGGCGATTGGATCGTGGGCAGTGGGCGATGCTGTGTCCTTGGGAGGCGAGGTAGGATTTCTCCTCTGTGGTGGTCTGTGTGCAGTGGACAAAATGGGTAGGGTAGCTGTCAAAGCGGTGCATGAACTCCTCTATAGTGGTGACCGCCTGCGTACTGCCAAAGAACTGTTTGAAAAATGTGGCAAATCCTCCAGCATTGGATTCTAGCCACTCTCTCTCAGCAGGTGATTCGAGGAAGTGGCTAGAGAGTGGGTAGTGTTTGGATTTGGCCAGAGCTACGGCACGATCTAGTACGATGGGGTGGACGGAGTAGGGGGAGTGGATGGCGATGGCAGGAGTGATGTTCTCATCGTTGCTGGCTGATTCACTGTTTTTGACACGCTCCAGGAAGTCTGCGTAGAGCATATCGGCTGTTTTGGCATCGGAGCCAATGAGCTCATTGAAAAAGGTCACTCTCTGTGGAGCCTTCTTGCATACCTCCAGCTCCATCCCAAAGCTTGAAATCGCTCCAAAACTGGTGATGCCAGAGTATAGCATCTGGCTACACGCTTCCGCCATACGTGTGTCATCACAGGCTTCTATGAGGTCATTGCGATGCTCGATCACACTATGCATCCACGGCATAAAATCACCATAAGAGAGTGTGGTGCAGTTGGAGGAGAACTCCAGATGCACATGGGTGTTGATAAAGCCCGGATAGATGATACTGTGTGGCTCTGTGCGGATGATCTGAGCATCAGGATACTGCTCATTCAGGTCTGCTGCCTCCCCGATAGCCCTAATCGTCTCATCAAAAGCGATGGCTTTGCCAGAGAGGTAGCCTTGTGGGGTATAGATGTGGTCTGCTATGAGTATTTTCATGGTGTGACACCTTGGATTTTGATCTATTGACATTATATCCAAAAGCCTTGAACCCAAATCATGAATTTCTATTTTATGATTTGGGTTGAATGCTTCTCAACCCCTATTAACCCCCAATAGAGTAAAATAATACAAATTTATCACAGAAGGAAAGTAGAAAATGAAAGTAGTAGTAATTCAAGGACCAAACCTCAATATGTTAGGCAAGAGAGAGCAACATCTCTATGGTCCTATGACACTCGAGCAGATTCATGAGCAGATGAAGGGGTTTGCCCAGCAGAGCAATGTAGAGATCGAGTTTTTTCAGAGTAACCTAGAGGGTGAGATCGTAGACCGTATCCAAGAGTGTATGGGTGATGCACAAGGTATCATCATCAATCCAGCAGCATACTCACACACCTCTATCGCGATCCGTGATGCTATCGCAGCGGCACAGCTCCCAGTGATCGAAGTACACTTGACCAATATCCATGCCAGAGAGGAGTTTAGACGACACTCCATGACTGCTGAGGTATCTGCAGGTGTCATCGCAGGTGTGGGCGCATTTGGATACCATCTAGCTATGGTCGGTATGGTACAAATCATGAGTGAAGTCGCTGCACAAGCCACACAGCAGGCAAAACAGTAGCGTTATGATTGCTTTTATCCACACGGACGAAAATGCTGTCTATTATGAGTGTGGATATAGCAATGACAACTGTATCTACCTAGCACTAGGGAGTGCGTCTTATCTGCTAACGGATAGTCGCTATACTCTAGATGCCACAACAGCTCTCAAAAAATCCTCTCCCAATACCAAGGTCGTTATTGATTTTGATCTCTCCAAGAGAGTAGCCAAACTCATCAGCAAAGTAAAAATCCGAAAGATCGCTTTTGATCCCAAAGAGTGGGATTATTATCGTATCACGCAGATACAAGAATATACCAGACTCAGGTGGGTCGCCAAGCCAGATCTCTCTCAAAAAAAGCGACTTATCAAGACTCAAGCAGAGATAGAAATCCTCGCCAAAGCGGTCAAGCAGGGTGCGCGTGCATTTCGTGATTTTGCAATGATGATCGATGAGGAGGGGGTAGGAAAAACTGAGAAAGAGCTACATTTTCTAGCAGAAAATTTTATGCGTAGATTTGGCAAAAATGCACTCAGCTTTGATCCTATTGTGGCGATTGGTGCCCATGCTGCCAAACCTCATGCTCACCCTACTGATAGGGTATTGGAGGAGGGGGATCTCCTGCTGTTTGATGCAGGGCTCAAACACAAAAGATACTGCTCTGATCGTACACGTACTGTACGCGTGCGAGAGGGATTTGTTTTTAACAAAAAACAGAAGTTTGACTCCAAAAAGCTACAGCGTGCCTATGATGCAGTGCTCAAAGCCCATGACAAGCAGATAGAAAAAGCACAATCAGGGATGCGTGCCAGCCAGATAGATAAAATCGGTAGAGAGATTATAGACAAAGCAGGGTTTGGTAAATACTTTATCCACTCTACAGGACATGGTGTGGGCTTGGATATTCATGAGCTACCTATCATCTCAGGACGTTCTAAGACCAAGATTGAGGATGGTATGGTCTATACCATCGAGCCGGGAATCTATATCCCCGATAGTTTTGGTATCCGTATCGAAGATATGGTGGTGATGCGAGAGGGCAGTGCAGAGGTGCTCTGAGATGCCACGACTGACCAAAACCCTCAGTACTGATCTCCAGCTGATTCGCACCTCTTGCTATCCTTTGCGTCAGTATAGTCAGCGACCCTATCGTCATCATGCATTGCTGGGAATCGGTGGTAATATGGGTGATGTGATACGGCGGTTCGAGCATCTTTATAATTTTTTGGTAAAATCCCCCTCTGTTACTGTGATAGAGACATCGCCGATACTCAGAAACCCTCCCTTTGGTTATCTAGATCAGGACGATTTCTATAATGCGGTGATGCATATACAGACAGACTTGACAGC
>CAZEIN010000203.1:0-1622 GCA_964512425.1 uncultured Sulfurovum sp. | reverse complement strand
TTATCGCCCGTTTTTGTTTTTACTGCTACCTTAATCTCTTTTGCATCCTTGTTGGCCACAACTTCTATCTTTGGTGTTGTGGTAGGGGCAGTTGTTTGGGTCTTGACTGGTTCTTGTGCCTTGTCACCACATCCTCCGAGTAGGAGTGCTGATGCCAAGCTTGCCACCAATGCAAGATGTCTTGTTGTTTGTATTTGTATCATAGTATACTCCTAGCTTTGATTGCCATATTGGGCTTCGTATGTGACTCTGGGTTTGATTACAATAGAGGGAATCGTAGTAGGACATACCTCTTGACATGCTCCACATCCGATACATCCATCATAAATCTCTGGTCGCTGTCCACCCAGTTTGTCTTTGACCATAGCAATGGCACTCATGGGGATAGGTATGGGGCATATATCAGCACAGAGCGTACATGGCTTGCCTTCAAATTTGCTAAATTTATCTAAAAGCTTGAGCTCTAGCTCTGTGACGTTTCTGGTACCATCAATGAATGCTTTCATCCTTTGGTCATAGCCTTTTGGTACAGGTGTTTTGGAGATGGCTAAACAAGTGTCAGGGAACACCAACACGGCGATACCCATTTTGATATCATCTGCTTTTTCACAGGCATGATCTAGTGCGCCACTTGGGCATGCCAGCACACACGGTACAGCATTACAGGCATAGCACCCACGGATATTGGCATCTATATAGGGAGTGCCGATACCATGGCCTCTCCCTATATCTGCGAGTTTGATAGAGTGATAGGGGCAGACTTGGAGGCACTGACCACACTTGATACAAAGCGCATGAAATTCTTTTTCTTCTACTGCACCTGGAGGACGAAGTCTATTTTCTTCTTGGGCTGCAAGTGGGCTTACGACATATCCTCCAGCCAGAACAGCACCGAGTACTCCGAGTGTGGAGTATTTCATGAAGTCTCTTTTTGCCGGTTCAAATTTTGCCATGGTTATTTTCTCCTTGTTTTGATGCTTGTGATACTTACTTTTGGTTGCTCGTCTGCCATGAGAAAAAGTGGCTTACTAAAGGGAGCCAGTTTTGCTAAAAAGTTTAGCAGAGAGATGACAGGTGAAGCATAGAAAAACTTCACGTCAGGGTTGTAAACCCAGAGCTGATCAGCGTATTGGTAGACTTTATGTGGTGTGTCACCGATATTGTCTCCGTCTCTGTCAAAGCCTTCGTACTTATCCCAGTAGTTTCCTACGATCTCATTCTCATTGGTTTTGCTGCCTCGGCTGTCATTGACGATATCTTCGATATTTCCCATGATGACGTTGTCTTTGATGATATTGTTCTCACTCAAAGAATGGAAATGTAGTGCTTCTGCATTATACAATACTTTGTTGCCGATGATCCAGTTGTGAGTATCGGGTTCGAAAGGAGAGCGGTCGATATACATCCCTTGGGCACAGTAGAGTACGGTATTGTTCTTGAGTGTAAAGTTGGTAGCATCCTTGAGCCCTATGCCCATACCTGTAGCACCTAGTGAACTTTGTATAAGATTACCAGTTGCTATAGTATCTTGAGAATACATAAAGAATATACCAACAGAGTTAAACTTATAGGTATTATTTCTTACTAAATTTTTACCAGCATACATAAAGTGAAGTGAATAT
>CAZEIN010000202.1:0-2919 GCA_964512425.1 uncultured Sulfurovum sp. | reverse complement strand
TGATGTGATATCTGGATCACCTTTCCCACTAAAGTCAAATCCTCCACAAGCAGTCAATAGAAGTAATGTACTGACAACAAAAATACTTTTATAGAATAGTCGCAACATAATATACGTCCTTTTGCTTTTGTTCTCTTGCTTTCGTTCTCTTAAAGAATAGAAGATAATATATTATACCTAAATATCTTATCAAGTATTATCCCGAAATAGAAATTCATGAATATTGTATGTTATAATCTGGTCTAAACCAACAAGAGGAAGATGACAATGCACAAAGGGGCAATTTTACTATTTTTGTTCTTGTCTCTCTCTGTTTCTCTTTGGTATCTGTCCAAAAACCTCACTTATCATTATCATGAGCCCGATATCGATAGTATGCTGGAGCAAAAGGTGACCGCTGGTTATCTAGATCTCAGAATATCTCGGGCGATCAAGGCTGAGCACTTTGATGCCGTGCAGATGTATATAGGTCTGGCAGAAATGCTGCAGATAGGCCTACTGCCTGAGACAGTTCACAGTATCGAAGTACACTCAGGATGGCTAGAGCAGGGCTGGCGACACTCCAAGGCATTTGCTACGGGATTTGTCAGTGGGCAGAGTGAGAGTGTGGTAGGGCTTTCGGGGAGTATCCTCTCAGACATGACACTCTATGGAGATTTGCGGGATATCACCCATGAGGGCACGAAGTATCTCGATGGGGCGGCTTATGATACATTTGTATTGGGGATTTCTCTGGTGGGTGTGGGGTTGAGTGCCTCGCAGCTACTCACCGTGGGGAGCACAACAGGGCTCAAAATAGGGGCATCCGTACTTAAGGTCGCTAAAAAAACAGGCAAACTCTCCACCTCTCTTCTCAAGGTACTCTCCAAGCAACTAGACAAAACAGTAGATATTCGTCTGTTAAAAACCCTCGATCGAGAGGCACTGCTGCATCCCAAGAAAGCCAGTCAGATACTCGCACGCAGTATCGATCTAGAAGCTATCAAACCCACACTCAAGAACATCGGAACCATCAAACAAGAGACCTCTCTGGTAGATGCTGTAAGACTACTAAAGTATGTCGACACAGAACAAGATTTGCTAAAAATAGCAAGCCTGAGCAAAAAATATAAACAGCATACAAAAGCAGTGATGAAGGTCGTAGGCAAGCGTGCGTTGCATCTGGTCAAAGGAGGGCTCAAGTGGACTGCCAAGCTCCTCTATGGAGTTATCGCTGCGATATTTTCAGGAGTGTTATTTCTCCTGGGGCTTTTTGGCAAGTGGTCACTTTTCAGAAAAATAGATAGAAAAACCTCGAATTAATTACTTTTAACTATAATTCCCCTAAATTTATTTGAACCCGAATTATGCAATAGAATTGCCAAATATCCTACTGATGCTTGGCTCATGGGTGTTTGCAGTGTATCTGAGGTGCACCCAAAGGTGCATCAATGAATATACTGTGAATGCCCATGACCCAATGATCTGTGGGAGGTTGGTAATCTCTATTGCATAGTTTGGGTTGAATGGGGTTAGCTATGGCAGATGTGTCAAATGACAGAGTTGAGGAGCAGGTTGCTGAAGAGGAGATGTCATTGGGGTATGCCCATTATGAAGATGTGGATAAAGAGCAATTAGAGCGCGACATCAACGCTATCAAAGAGACGATGGATCCCGTAGGCGAAGCGGACTTTCAACATCTACGCAAACTAGAGCGATGGGGGAGGATGTTTACCTTTGGTGGATATGGGCTAATCATAGCGATGGCAATCGCTGGGGTCATGAGTGGATTTGGCTTTTGGGTGTTGGCGGTGATTTCTGCGATAGGTATCGGTATAGGCAATGTTGCTAGATGGGCAGATGTGGTGCATCCTATCCTGCATGGTGCCTATGATAAGGTACCCAATATCCCAGAGCGATATACCAAAAAAATCTTTGGCAAAGGGGCTAGGCGCTATATTGATTGGCTCGATTGGATCAAGCCGCAGGCGTGGGAGTATGAGCACAACATTATGCATCATTACCATCTCGGTGAGACAGATGATCCGGACAATGTAGAGAAAAATCTCCAGTGGCTCATCCAGTCCAAAACACCAATGTGGCTACGCTATATCATTATCTACGCATTTGCAGGCACTTGGAAATATACCTACTATGCGCCCAATACGCTGAGAATCCTAGAGAACAAAAAAAACCGTGACCTGCAGAAGCTAGAGGTCACAGATTTTGAGTTAGACCCACGCAAGAAAAATGGACTAGAGCTCTGGATGGAGTATCTGCTGCCCTATATTGTGATCAAGTTTGTGCTCTTTCCCGTATTGTTTGCTGTCATTTTTGGTACTACTGTGGGGGTCAATGCCCTCATTATCCTGCTCATGGCAGAGTATGTGGCAAACCTGCACTCATTTCTCGTCATCGTACCTAACCACTCGGCAGAAGATATCTATATGTTCAATGAGCCATACCAGAGTACAGGAGAGTTCTACTTGCGTCAGATTATGGGCTCAGTCAACTACAATACGGGTTCTGATTTCAAGGATTTCGTACATGGTTTTCTCAACTACCAGATAGAGCATCATCTATTTCCCAATATGCCGCACAGCTACTACCAACGTATGCAACCTATCGTCCAAGATATCTGCAAAAAGCATAATCTAGAGTATAGACAGGAGAGTGTCTTTAAACGTATCGGGATGAGCATTGATCTCATGGTAGGCAAAACCACCTTGCTGAGAGTGGATGGGGCGTAGATCGCCCAGCTATAAATAATTTTATACCACAGCTCCGATACAATAATATTATATTTTTGTAAAATTCATCAAAAGATTTATAAACCTAAATCCCGAAATAGAATTCTTTGAATGCGATGATAGTACACAGTCATGAATGTCTATTTCGAGATTTGGGATAAAAGTGCTATTTTCTTCTGCGATAGCTCAA
>CAZEIN010000201.1:0-7414 GCA_964512425.1 uncultured Sulfurovum sp. | reverse complement strand
GAATCCGTGATTTGACTAGCTATCGAGCACGGAATGACGAAGTTCTTCCGTGGCCCCGAACGGTGGGGACGAGGATGGTATACTTACGAAAATATCTTTGGTGCGCCCAATTGTGCGTGAATCTGGTTGGCTTCGTTGGCTCCGATGCGTAGGGATGAGGCTAGCTCTCCTAGGTATTGTGCTTCGCTGTTCTCGTCTAGATTGATGGCGGCTAGTGAGACTGCATAGATCTGATGCTCTAGCCCTCTAGGTACAGAGTTGGCAAAGGCTTGTGCATCGAGTGGAGCGGCAAACTCACGCTTGACAAAATCAATCTCGTCCTGCGTAACCTCACCTAGTTTTGAGAGTATCTTTTCTTGCTCTGACTCATCAAAACTCCCATCTGATTTGGCAGCATTGATCATGGCTCTAATCATGAGCTCTGCTTGCCTGTCAGCCTCTCTGGAGTCCATGCCAGCAGGGAGCATACTATGATCCTCTGCACTAGGCGTAGGGAGATTGGGGTTTTGGGTCTGACCATATTTTGCCAATGCACCACCAAGCAGTCCGCCAAGACCACCTGAAGCACCTTTTCCGATACCCAGTAGATCTTCCAATCCTTTTGCATCTGTTGGTGCCGACTTGGCTCCACCACCTAGTACAGATCCCAGTAGATCTCCTATGCCTCCACCAGAAGCAGAAGCAGGTTTCCCACCGCTGAGTAGTCCTCCCAGGAGATCACCGATACCGCCAGCGGAAGAGCCTTGTCCTCCACCCAGAACAGAACCTAACAAATCCCCCAGAGAACCACCACCCTGTGTCGCTTGTCCTTGTGAGCCACCCAGTACAGCACCGATGAGACTCCCCAAAACATCACTACTTGAACCACCCTTGCTCAACACACCGCTATTTAGCAAACTACCCAATATTTTGATTGCATCCATACTTCCATTCTCCTTATAGGTAAAATTATCGCCTATTATACTATGTTTATGGTAAATTTATTTCGGGATTTGGGGGAAGAAAATATAGATCGGGGCAGAGATACCCCAATCATGACAAAAGTAAGTTATACAGTACTACTCTACCATCGCAGTCAATGCATCTTGGCTGACTTTGTGGAAGTTGAGATACTGATAAACTTCATCAAACATCTCAGGCTTGATTTTGGAAGGCACAATCTCCATATACTCAGCAGCTGTTGGGAGCTCGCCTTTGAGTGCCACTACAGCTGCGAGCTCTGCAGAGCCTAGATAGACCTGAGAGTCTTTACCCAGTCTGTTGTCAAAGTTTCGTGTACTTGTGGAGAATACGAATGCACCCTGATCAACAGAAGCTTGGTTACCCATACAGAGTGAACATCCTGGGATCTCTGTACGTGCTCCAGCCATACCAAAGACAGAGTAGTATCCCTCTTCTTGGAGTGTTTTTTCATCCATTTTGGTTGGAGGACATACCCAGAGCTTGGTAGGTACTTTGCCCTCACCTCTGAGGACTTCACCCAGTGCCCTAAAGAGTCCTATGTTGGTCATACAAGAGCCTACAAATACCTCATCAATCTCTGTTCTGAGTCCTGCTGCATGAATCTCTGTGAGTGTTTTGACATCATCTGGATCATTGGGACATGCCAGAATAGGTTCTTTGATTTGATCAAGGTCGATCTCGATCACTGCTGCATACTCTGCATCACCGTCTGCTTCGAGGAGTTCTGGGTTGGCGATCCATGCTTTCATCTTGTCGGCACGTCTCTGGAGTGTGGCTTTGTCCTCATAGCCCTGAGCGATAAGCTCTTCGATGAGTACAATATTGGACTGTAGGTACTCGATGATAGGCTCTTTGTTGAGCTTGACTGTACAGGCAGCTGCACTACGCTCTGCAGAAGCATCAGAGAGCTCAAACGCCTGCTCACACTTGAGGTCTTCGAGTCCTTCGATCTCTATCACACGACCTGCAAAGACATTGATTTTGCCCTTTTTCTCTACGGTGAGTAGACCATCTTTGATCGCTTGGTGTGGGATCGCACTCACAAGGTCTCTGAGTGTGATGCCTGGTTGCAATGTTCCTTTGAATCGTACGAGTACAGACTCTGGCATCGTCAGAGGCATCATGCCAGTCACGCCAGCAAATGCTACCAAACCAGAACCCGCAGGGAAGCTGATGCCGATAGGGAATCGAGTATGACTATCTCCACCCGTACCTACTGTATCTGGCAGGCAAAGCCTGTTGAGCCATGAGTGGATGACACCATCGCCTGGCTTGAGGATAAAACCTTTACGCTCTGTCCAAAACTTTGGTAGTGTATGCTGGAGCTCGATGTCTGCTGGCTTGGGATAGGCTGCTGTGTGACAGAATGTCTGTAGCACCATATCCGCACCAAAACTCAATGCTGCAAGCTCTTTGATCTCATCTCTGGTCATTGGACCAGTGGTATCCTGTGAACCTACAGTAGTCGCTACTGGCTCACAGTACATGCCTGGCTTGACACCCTCTATGCCGCAGGCTTTTCCTACCATTTTCTGTGCGAGGGTAAAGCCCTTGCCGTTGTCTGCTGGCTGGGCTGGTGCCATAAAGATATCGCCAGCATCCATCCCCAATGCCTCTCTAGCTTTGGCAGTGAGACCTTTACCGATGATAAGTGGGATACGACCCCCTGCTCTCATCTCATCAGGCAGTGTATTGGGCTCGATTGTAAACTCAGAGACCACTTCACCCTCACGCTCGATAACACCCTCAAATGGCTTGACGGTGATAACATCACCTGTCTCTAGCTTGCCCACAGGTGCTTGGATAGGGATACATCCGCTGTCCTCTGCTGTGTTGAAGAAAATAGGTGCAATCGTATCACCAATTACGATACCGCCTGTTCGCTTGCCAGGGATAGCAGGGATATCTCTACCCATATGCCACTGCACAGAGTTGATACCAGATTTCCTAGAACTTCCTGTACCTACAACATCACCTACATAGACGAGTGGGTGACCTTTGGATTTGAGCTCCACCATAGTCTCTAGCGGGTTCTCCATACGATTGATGAGGAACGAGTTGGCATGCAATGGTACATCAGCTCTAGTAAATGCTTCAGAAGCAGGAGAGAGGTCATCCGTGTTGGTCTCCCCGGGGATTTTGTAAACCGTGACAGTAATCTCACGCTCCATCTCTGGCTTGTTGGTAAACCACTCGGCATTCGCCCATGATTCTACTATTTCTTTCGCCAGTGCATTGCCTGCATCCATGAGGGTTTTGACATCATTAAATGAATCATAGACAAGCAGTGTGTTTTTGAGTTGTTCTGCTGCACTCTGTGCTACCTCACCACCCAATGTAAGTGCTTCGACCAGTGGAGCTACATTGAATCCACCTAGCATCGTGCCCAGTATCTCTGTGGCTCTGACCGCATCAATCGCTGCACAAGCTGCTTTGCCTTGAACGATATCGTTGAGGAAAGCTGCCTTGACATAGGCTGCATCATCCACACCTGCTGGGACTTTTTCTGTGAAAAGCTCCATGGCGTACGCTTCATCAGCAATGGGGTTTGCTTTGAGTAACTCTACAAGTGCTGCAACTTGCTCTGCCGTCAACGCCAATGGTGGTACACCTAGTTCTGCACGCTCTGCTGTGTGTGCTCTGTAATCTTCTAGTAATGACATTCATATCTCCTAAAATGCTTATTTATCGTACTGTGATAGTAGCAAAAATAGGGCTCAGGCAGGATAAAAAAGTATGAAGAATAGGCGTGAGTCTCTCTGTATGTATCGGATGGTTACAATCTGAGAAAAACTTCATCAATAGGGCTGATTATCGTCGTCAGAAGAATCTATTTTCTTTCAAGGAAGATTCTCTTTTGGTATAGCTTCAAAGAATCTCTCGCTGTCCTTTACTGTTGGGTTCAGAGAGAACACCCATTTGGGTGAGTTGATCAATGAGGTTGGCAGAACGATTGTATCCGATTCCTAACTTGCGTTGTAGATAAGAGATGGAAGTTTTTTTATCCGCAAGGATAACCTCTTTTGCCTGAGCATAGAGTTCATCAAGTTCCACTTCGGCACCCTCTGCATCTTCGCCACCAGCACCACCACCCACTATCAGGTAACTCTCATCATATTCAGGCAATCGTTGTGCCTTTAGAAACTCAGCAATATCTTCAATCTCTTTCTCATCTACCCATGGTGCATGGATACGTACCAGACCAACAGTGCCAGGAGGCGTAAAGAGACCATCCCCCTGCCCCAACAAGCTCTCTGCACCCATAGAATCGAGGATGACCTTGGAGTCAATGCGCTGACTCACACGATAGCTCAATCTAGAGGGGAGGTTGGCTTTGATAATACCTGTAACTACATCTACACTCGGGCGTTGCGTTGCAACAACGAGATGGATACCACAAGCACGAGACTTTTGTGCCAAGCGTGCGATAGATAGCTCTACCTCTTTGCCCCCATTCATCATCAAATCTGCCAATTCATCAATAATAATCACGATAAATGGCATCTGCTCATCCTCTGAACCATCTGTTTTAATCTTTTGATTATAATTATCGATATTTTTAGTCTTTTTCTTGGCAAGCAATGCATAACGACGTTCCATTTCACCTACCATGTTGGCTAAAGCAGTAATCGCTTTTTTAGGTTCTGTAATCACAGGAGTAATCAGATGAGGGATATCATCATACATACTAAACTCCAACATCTTAGGGTCAATCATCATGAGTTTGAGTTGATCTGGATCATTACGATAAAGTAGGGAAACAATCATCGCATTGATGCCTACGGATTTACCAGAACCTGTTGTGCCTGCGATAAGTAGGTGGGGGAGCTTTTTAATATCGGTGATAAATGGCTTACCCACGATATCTTTGCCCAGTGCTACCGTCAGAGGAGAGCTAGACTCTTTGAAAAGAGGACTCTCAAGTATATCACGTAGATAGATTGTATTTCGCCCTTCATTAGGAATCTCAATACCCACCACATCACGTCCGGGGATGGGGGCTTGGATCCGAATCGTCTCTGCACTCAATGCCATCGCTAAATCATCTTGGAGTCCTAAAATCTTGGAGACTTTTACATCTGCTGCTGGCTTGAACTCAAAAGTCGTCACCAATGGGCCCGTATAAGTACGCACGATATCCCCATTGATCTTGAACATTCTGAGTTTTTCAAGTAGGTCACCTGATTTACGATCAATCTCTGCTTCATTGACTTTTTTGGTGATCTTGGGAGGACGCTGGAGGAAATCAATCTTGGGTAATCGGAAATTTTTAGGTTTGGCTACTCTGCCTTTGTCAATATGAGAAAGAATCTTGGCATTCTCTTCGAGCTCATCTACAATCTTTACTGTAGATTTTTTTGATGAGAGCGTTGCCTTTCGTGTGAGTTTAGGCTTGACCCGTGTACGTATTTCTGGTTCATCTTTTTGCATATGATCCAAATCATTTGTTTCTGCGTAAACCTGTGAAGAGGTATGATTAGGCTCTTCTGTAGGGATTTTTCCCATATAACGGGGTGTTTCGATTTCTTCTATTGGCTCCAAGGGCATATGCAAGATATCCTCTATATCTCTCTTTCTCTGAAAATTAAAAGGGTTTTGAAAAAGTGCACGCACTCTACTATACACAGAGTTTAGTGACATGATACGTATATTCTCCTGTAGCTCATCCTGAAAATCATCATACACCTCCTCTGTACTATCTTTTTTGCGTTTCCATAATGCAAGTTGAGCAAAAAGCTTTGTAAAATCATACTCATCATCAATCACCAATACCAGTGCCAACATAAAGATCATTAACCAGAATAGCCACAATCCTGCTTTGCCTATAAATGGTAAGAGGGTCACATGAATTTCTCTACCCACAAATCCCGAATATCTAAGTTCTACAACCAAAGACTGTAAAAGTACCAGAGAGAGAAAAAATAGTATCCAACCTACATAGCCATCCAATCGTTTAAGCAACCAAGGCTTTTTATAAAAGAGATATAATGGATAAAAGAGCATCAAGAGGTTTACATAAGCCAGATACCCAAATAGTACGATATTGGTATCTCCTATGAGTTTACCTATATGTCCTACCAATGAAGTATCATGAAACACCGTAGAGAATGCTCCAAACAATAGAATAATTGCTGTAATGATAATGGTGATTTTCACTCACACTCCTTAGATAATTCAGGGCTTAAAGTTGCCATATTATAACATATCAATATTAGATACAACTGCCACAATACATACAAATACAGTAAAAATGGGTATTTTTTGGACATTTCAATGAAAATAAGCTACTTGACCTTGCTATATTCTTGCTATTCTGACAAAACTTGTGATACAATAATCTATCTTAAATATTTAAAGGAAAATGATGAAAAAAGCGGAATTCATAGCACAAGTTGCTTCAAAAAGCGGACTTTCCAAAAAAGATACTGAAGTGGTTATTGACAAAGCACTTGAGGCAATTACCGAAGCACTTGTCAAACGAGATTCTGTCTCATTCCTAGGATTTGGTTCTTTTACTGCCACAAAAAAAGAGGCAAGAGAAATCACTATACCTGGCACTACCAAAAAAGTTAAAGTACCTGCCAAGTTCAGTGTAAGATTTAAGCCAGGAAAGCTCCTCAAAGAAGCAGTCAAGTAAACAAAGCTTATTTTAAGCCCACCTCTATTACAATTCCACTCACCTTTTATTAGGTTGATGCCTCGGTGGTGGAATTGGTAGACACGCTAGACTCAAAATCTGGTGGGCTTTGCCCGTGTCGGTTCGACTCCGACCCGAGGTACCACTATTACAGTCCTCAGCGGACGGCTCTCGCGACCTTGTCGCTCTGAAAACCTGACGGTTTTTGTGTGAATTGGTTTTGAGTTTTGTTCTTTTTGATGGACGGCTCTCGTGACCTTGTCGCTCTGAAAACCTATCGGTTTTTGTGTGAATTGGTTTTGGGTGTATTCTTTTATATGGATGTGCGGGCGTAGCTCAGCGGTAGAGCATAACCTTGCCAAGGTTAGGGTCGACGGTTCGATCCCGTTCGCCCGCTCCATGACTTTCAATTTCCCTATACTCTTAATTACTTTTGCTATAATCATTTTACAAAAAACTATTCTTATACTTTATGTATTGGGTATCACCTATTATTAGACCCAAATCCCGAAATAGGATTCTCTGAATACGATGATAGTGCATAGTCATGAATATCTATTTCGGGATTTGGGTTAGAGGTGCCCTACAGTAGCCAAAAAGAAGAAAACAAGGTAAACTATGAAACTCGTTATAGCCATCACAGGGGCATCAGGCGTACAGCTAGGCAAAAAATTTATAGACTTCCTGCCAGAACACACAGAAGCCCATGTCGTCGTCTCAGACCATGCTCTCACCGTAGAGAGCTTTGAGCACAAGCAAATCACCCTACACAACAGTGAGGATATCGCAGCCGCTATCTCTAGTGGGTCATTT
>CAZEIN010000200.1:0-2285 GCA_964512425.1 uncultured Sulfurovum sp. | reverse complement strand
GATGCGACAGAGTATTATCCAAAAATAGGATTTACCAAGCATTCATCAGCATGGACTCTTGCAAGAGATAAAAACATCTTTTGAAGATGAAGAGAGATTTATCAACATCGGAAAAATCAGTTCAAAAGTATATGCTGTTGTAATAACTTATCGTAAAGAAAACATAAGAATAATTTCTGCACGAAGAGCAAGAAAAAAGGAGATAGAGATTTATGAAAGCTGAAGAATTTGATAAAATTTTTGATGATAATAAAGAAGATATTATAGAGTATCTTGATATGTCAACCATAAGAAGACCAAACTTAGGGCCAAAGAGAATTAATATTGATTTTCCAACTTGGATGGTTAAAAAACTTGATGAGGAAGCAAAACATATTGGTGTAAGTCGTCAAGCAATTATAAAAACTTGGTTAGCTGATAAAATAATGCAAATTGAACATCATAAAGTAGCTGTATAGCAAGTACGAGCTGATCACTGAACGTGACCACTGCCATTCGCTGGTCTCCGCTACGCCCAACAAATGCCAAAAAACGCTTGAATGGGCAATCCAATATGCTAAAAAGAAAGAGTGCAATATACTACAACTGACATCAAACAAACAAAGAAGAAATGCAATTAAATTTTATGAAAATCTCGGATTTGAAGCAACTCATGAAGGATTTAAACTAAACATATAAAATTTAGTTCCCCTACATTCGCCTTTCTCTAGTCGAGGTGTGCCATGACGCAGGAGGAGATACCCAGGGGTGTCCTCTCCCCGACTTTCTCATTTCGCGTACATGTCCGCTTGTTGTGGATGACAGGATAAGCCAATAATAGTATCAGCATTATCTGACCCGTGCCGTTCTGAGTTTGGAAGTAGGTAGACTCTCTAAAAGCTAATATGTCATCCTGAACTCGATTCAGGATCCACGATTTGGCTAGCTATCAGACTCTATGAGCCGTGGATTCCGTATCAAGCACGGAATGACGAGGTTCTTTTGCAGTCTTGGGGGATGCTGAGCGAGAAAGTGTCATAAAATTTGAGGATACTACCAATATTTTGACTTTTTTTGAATATACTTAGACTATTAAACCCAAACTATGCAATAGAATTCCATAGTTTGGGTTAAACTAGGGGGTACTTGTGAAAAGTTCTAAGATGTATGTGTTGTGGGTAACTTTATTGGTTATGGGAATTCTGACAGGATGTAGCGGTTCAAAATCTGCAAGTAGTACGGCAAATCAAAAAGTAATAGCAGAGATTATTGAAGATATCGCAGGTAATGCAAACGGAATCTCTACTACCGCTAATCAGCTCAATAGCCTTCCTCATATTGAAGGAGCACGTAGCGGTATGGAGTATGCACTATTTCTCCAAATTGGTATCTATGCAGATCGTAGCAATCCTACCGAAGATGAGATTCAGGTAATGGTAACTGCAGCTAGTGGTGAACCCAATAGCTTATTGCCATTGACTCCTGAGCAGATCTCTAAACTCCCTAGTGATTTTGTTTCTACGCTTTCTGCAGAAACTTTGGCTACATTGACTGCAGAGCAGACATTTGCACTGACTCCTGAACAAGTTAGCGAAATGAATGGTATACAAATAAGTGCAATTATCAATGCTGGACATTTGCTTTCGGATGCAGCACAGAGAGCTTTTTTAGAGGCATTTACCAATCTTGAGTATCTTCCTGACACTATAGTGACTATGGAAATTACGAAAAATCCTAATACACTCGTCATACAGATAGACTATAACCACGATACTACCGTAGACCGGGAGAATCACTATATATTGAATGATGATGGCGCTATTAGTGCATATCATGTGGATTATGATAATGATGGTCATATTGATGATGTGTATACGTATGTACTCAATGATGAGAATATCCGTATCGGTGCAGAACTCGATCGGGGGAATAACGGTATTCTAAACCGCAGAGATCAATATGGCATAGATAGTAATGGAGATATCATTACTGTTGCCTATGATTTTAATGTTGACGGAATTTATGATAGAAACGAAACACGTATATTAAATGCAGATGGGGATTATATCTCTATTGCCTATGACTATGAAAATGATGGAAGTACAGAAAGAGTCAACTACTACACCCGAAATGCAAGAGGGCAAGTGATATCAACTTCTTATGATTACAATCATGATGGCGTGATAGACCGCACAGATACCTATACACTCGATGCTGTAGGTCGAAGAACCTCTACTTCTTGTGACTATGACAATGATGGCACAGTAGATAGAGTAGATACCTATACACTCAATAGTAGAGGACAA
>CAZEIN010000199.1:0-8708 GCA_964512425.1 uncultured Sulfurovum sp. | reverse complement strand
AAAATAGTGTAAAATCCGCCCATGAAATACTTACGAGGTCATACGAGACGTTACTTTTCGTTAGCAGTGATTGCAATGTACTCTACACTACACAAGTTGAGTCGATGCGACAGCAACCACCAATATCACCAATATGCCTTTATCATAGAAGAGTACAAGACCTCTCCTCCTGCCTAAAATACTCCAGAATACATGGATACACCCCCCTCAAAAAAACCCGTACATTATACTATATCATCAAGGAAACACTATGAAACAAACCACTCTCAGCATCCTCACTGCCACACTACTCCTCTCTCCTGTTCTTGGAGCAGAAGACCTCGGAGAGATCGTTGTCACCTCTACCAATAAACTCCCGCAAAAGATCAAAAACAGCACAGCAAATGTCACCGTCATCACTGCCGAAGAGATAGCTGAAAAAGGCTACCAGAGTGTGCCAGAGGTACTAGCACATACATCAGGATTTGCTTTTGCTTCCAATGGAGGAGCAGGACAACTCAGCTCACTATTTGTTAGAGGGCTCTCTAGTGATAACCTACTCGTACTCATCGATGGTGTACCACTAACTGACTATACCCAGCCCAATGCAGCTGCCTCATTAGAGCATATCTCACTCAGCTCTATAGCCAAAATCGAAGTAGTCAAAGGCGGACAAAGCGGCATCTGGGGAGCAGGTGCCGCCGCAGGATCAATCAACATCATCACCAAAGGCGATAAAGACTCGACAAACATCCATCTCAAAGCAGGCTCTCACGGCACCTATGGGGTAGGGATGGATATCTCCAAGCAGTTTGAGAATGCTTCACTCTCTATCAGTGGCAATCTACTCAGCACAGATGGTATCTCTGCTTTGGCTCCTGTAGATGCCGAGGAAGATCATTTTAAAAACAAAGACTTTCATATCAAAGGATCTATGGATATCAATGCCTATAGCCATGTCACACTCTTTTGGCACAACTACAATGGTACATTTGATTTTGATTCCAACAATGATGCCAACGATACTACCTCAAGCGGAGAAAATGACCAAACTCTCTACGGTATAGGCTATCACTATCACAAAGAGGCACTCATCGTAGATGCCAGAATCAGCCACCGCACGATCGAACGCAAT
The DNA here is from genome assembly GCA_964512425.1 of uncultured Sulfurovum sp. Lineage (GTDB taxonomy): Bacteria > Campylobacterota > Campylobacteria > Campylobacterales > Sulfurovaceae > JAAXPZ01. The sequence goes on along the minus strand of CAZEIN010000199.1, from coordinate 7,594 downwards.
CTCGCAGGCTCTGGTGCATGGGGGCCGTGGACATTTGATACAGAGGGGAGCAGCACCAACTACTCTCTCACCAGCAGTTATGCGTTCAATACACAGCAATCACTCAGCATCGGAGCAGAACACACCATCAACAAAGCCCAAACAGCCTCTGCATTTGGTAGTAGTGATATCGAGTTCAAAAACTCGGCACTGTTTGCCAGCTATACCCATACCATAGAGCATCTACTCGGTGCCAAGACAACACTAAATGCCGTAGTACGCTATGATGATTTTGATAAATTTGATGACAAAACCACCTATCGTATCGGTATCAAGCGTGCGTGTGATGCCATAGAGGGGCTTCATAGTGCTGCAAATGTCTACACCGGATACAAAGCACCTAGTCTCTTTCAACTCAGCAATGCCAGAGGCACACTCAAACCAGAGAGCCTCAAAGGATTTGAGCTCTCAGTGGGATATAAAAAGCTCCTCAAACTCACCTATTTTAGCAACAAAATCACAGACAAGCTCGACTCTATCACCGATCCCGTGACATTCATGCCCCAATATTTCAACAACGGTGATGGTGTCAAAACCACAGGCATAGAGCTCAGTAGCGAGATTGTCTTGGGAGAGAGTGGATTTATCGCTGGGGCAAACATCACGCATATGCTTGATTTTGCTGATGCCAGTGGCAAAGATGCCCTCAGAATCCCAGAGAACAGTGCCAACATCTACCTAGACTACTATTTTGATGCAGACAGCTACGTAGGCATCATCGCCAACTATATAGGCAAACGTAGAGACTCTATCTATGACCCTGCCACCTTCACTCCTGTAGATGTCACACTAGAGAGCTACACCACCGTAGACCTCACCTATAAAACCAAACTAAGCCCAGATCTTGGACTCTCTATCACTGCCAAAAATATCTTTGACAAAGAGTACGAGACAGTCAAAGGCTACAGTACCGAGGGCAGAAGTATTTATGCTACAATAGAGTATCGATTCTAAGACATAGGGGCATCCATTTTGAAATCATATCCTGAAAGAGCCAGCTTGCAAGCAAGTGATATGTCCAAAGGTGTGCTAGCAAACACACCCTACGGTGCACGATGCACGACCTACTATGCACGATTCACTCTCTCCCCCATCTGGGAGAAAACATGCTAACCCTCAACCCCACTTGGTTTATCCGATACAAGTTTTTCAACTCTCTGTTTTTGGGTCTGAGTGTGGGGGCGATCTTTACAATCTATGCACCGTTAGAGCCCTCGGTTTACTCTGTGGGTGGGATTGCATTGGCGATAGGGATGCTCATCGTGGCACGCTTCTATCACCAGATACTCAACACCCAGTGGTTCTACCGTATCTCTCTGCTGGTCGAGGTGGTGTTACTACTGGCTGTGGGGTATTTTCTGCTCTTTCCCTATACCTATCAGACTGCTCTGTTGGTCTATCTAGGCTATCAGCTGACCTTTGTGTTTGGTTCCTATCTCATACGTGCAGAGACTCTCATCATCCGAGACGACCAGACTCTCACCCGACTCGATAGTGCCAAACAGCTGGGCTACCTCATCGGCATGGCACTCTCCTATCTGTTCTACAAACTCCTAGCCCTCTACGCGATCACCGATAACCAGACCAAAGTCTACGACCTGCACTATCTCCTCCTAGCCATAGAGATGGTCATCATCCTGCTCATCTGCCAGAGCTTTCAAAAGGTAGACTGTGACCTATAGTAGTTGGTTTCATTCCCATGGTCGCAAACACAATGCCATCGTCGCCAAGCTCTCCCACCTGAGTGATGAGGCACTTATCAGCTATTTTCGTTTCGAAAACATGGTCGAGTCGGAGCCAGATTTTTGCCCACTCTATGCCAAAAATCAAAAATGTCATGAGATAGAAACACTCAACTGTTACCTCTGCGCCTGTCCTCATTTTCGTTTCGATGACAAAGCACCCACCATCAAAAGTCACTGCCACATCCATGCCAAAGAGGGCACAACAACCACCTACCAAGGCATCACCCACCACGACTGCTCAGCCTGCCTCCTGCCTCATACGGAGGCATTTATTCGCAACTGTTTTAGCAGAGATTGGTTTGAGGTGATGGAGAGAAACAAACCACGGCCCTCCTAATACAAAAACCCAAACAACCAAAGCGGTATCTTGTTGCCAAATCCCATTTCGATATCATCTGCCACCACGTAGGAGTCTTCTATACCTGCTATCTGTTTGTAGTGCTTGTTTTTGCCGCCTATCTCAACTGTATAGGTCTCATCTATGAGAAAATCTCCGCTACTTGCATAGTGAATTCTGTGATTTTCATGCACCATACTCACAAAAAATGTCTCTCTCACTGTGCCCATCTCTTGATTGAGACACAATGCTTCAAAAAGATTAGTATTGGCAAGGTAGAGTTTATCTGATTTTCTGACATTGGCAAATCTCTTGGCTTCATGTGTGATATGTGTAATGAGCTTGGCTTTGTGGAGGTACTCTATGTACTTGTAGAGTGTTGCCTTGGTGATACCTACTTTTTGAGCTAAACTCTCCATACCAAACTCTAGTGGTTTGGAAACACAGATGGTAGAGAGGAGTTTTTTAAGTGTATCTATTTTATCAGGAGAAATTGAGTAAATTTGACCTAAATCAATGTGAAGTATTTTATTGATTGTTTCGTTGATTCTATCGATATATCTACTCTCATCTTCGAAATAAAAGGGATAGATTCCCCCTTTGACAAAATCATCATAGTATTTGATAATTTTTTTACTAGGCAGTTGTGCGGTAATTTCATGGGCGATATTCTCATGATTTTTTAGCACATCTTGTATCGCATAAACAGAAAGTGTCACATCAAAAGTCAGCTCCAAATACTCCCTAAAACTCAAAAAGTTCAAATGATACATCGAGTATCTTCGTGCAAAATCAGCGTTGCTCAGTGCGATAGCAGATGAACCTGTAAAGTATACTTTGATATCCAAAAAATCATAGATAGACTTGAGCTCCTGCTCAAAGTGCTCCGCCTCATGTACCTCGTCAATACAGATAAGCTCTCCGCCCCTTTTGCTAAACTCATCAACAAAATCAAACAAGCTCACCCCTTGGAGACTAGCGTGGTCACAGGAGATGTAGAGTTTTTGACTCTGTGGCAGTGGCGATGCATCAAGCAACTGTAGCAGAATCGTTGTTTTACCCACACCCCTACTGCCATAAATAGCTGTGAGCTTTGCGGGAGAGACATACACATCTTCAAAAATATATCGTTTGTACTCTGGCACTGTTTGGGTATTCTTGAGAGCATAAAGTCTCTTGGCATTTTCTAGTTTTTTCAGCATGTCACTACACTCCGATTGGTTTAGCTCGAAATACGCAATAGAATTGCCAAGCATCAATGGGGTATTTGGCAATTCTCTTGCACCATTTTGGTTTAATGTATTATACCAAAATATGCTTTATAAGTATTTTCCCAAATCCCGAGATAGGATTCTCTGAATATGTGCTATGCTCGTATTTAAGGGCTTTGTGTAAAATTTGAGTCGCACCCATAGGTTCGGCGATGGTTTTACGCAAAGCCCTTGAATGCGATGATAGTGCATAGTCATGAATGTCTATTTCGGGATTTGGGATTTTGGAGGGATTTGGTATTAGTTGGTGCAATACTAAAACAAAATCACCTCAACACTCTCCCCTGCTGCCACCTCTCCAATGCCCTCACCAAATACTGCTACTGCATTGCTCTCCATCAGGGGGGTGAGCATACCTGAGCCGATTTTGTTGTCTCTGATGACGTGAAATGTACCCTCTCGCATCTGACCGAGGACCAGGTTGGTTCGGGTGGATTTGAGTCGTAGCGTTTGGGAGATGGGGGCTTGGATGGTGGGGTGATGTGGCGTAGAGTCTCCTTGTAGTTTTCTGAGGATGGGTATAGAGAGGAGGAGGATATTGAGCAAGGTCGTCATCGGATTGCCTGGCATCGCCATGACAAAACTCTCGCCCATCTGCCCCATCATAGTGGGGCGACCCGGCTTGACATTGACTCCGTGAAAGAGTGGAGTTAAGCCATTGGCAACAAACGCCTCCTCTAGAAAATCTGCATCCCCCATACTGATGCCTCCTGTGGTGATAACCACATCATAGCGTTTGAGCGTATGGATATAGGCGATACTTTTTTCTAGATCATCAGGGATAGATCCTACATAGCTAGGCACAAATCCATGTGCTTTGAGCAGGGCAGTGATACCAAAGGCATTGGCATTGTATATCTCATCTTCGCTCGCCTCCTGCCACGGCTCTCGAATCTCATCTCCTGTGGATACCACAGCGATAGAGAGTGGGGTAGCCACATTTACAGCTACGATGCCTTGGGCTGAGAGCATGGCGATATGGGAGAAGCTCAGCTGCTCTCCTGCTTGCATCAGTACTGTACCTCTGGTCTGCTCTTCGCCTTTTTTACGCAGTGCACTGCCTCGTTTGAGTCCCTGGGGGATGACGACACTGCTTGGCGTAACCTCAGAGCAATCTTCTATCGGCACGATTGTATCTGCATCTGCTGGGACTTGGGCACCTGTCATGATCTTGTAGCAACATCCCTCTTCGAGTATCGCTTTAGGCGTATCGCCTGCAAAGATTGTAGAAACAATACGTAGCCTCTGTCCTGCATCCTCTGCTCTGAGAGCAAACCCATCCATCGCAGAGTTGTCAAAGGAGGGGAGATTTTTTTGGCACTTCACATCAATAGCGAGGATACGCCCTAGTGCCTGATCGAGCATCACCATCTCACTGCACTGCCTACCCTCTACACTCCCTAGTGCCATCTCCAAGGCATCCTCAAAGCTATGTATCTCTAGTTTTTTCATTATCTCGCTCCTGAACAAATATGGATAAACCCAAACTCTGCAACAGAATTGCATCATTCTGGATAAATTGTATCCTATTTTTACAAACAAACCTGCCATTTTGGGATGAAACTTTCCTGCTATTTTGATGCTACGGTTTTGTAGTATAATGCTGCTATGTCATTTCAAAAGCCAAAAGGAGGAAAAAATGTCAGATAAAATTTATCGTGTCAATATGAAGGAGCTCAGCTTCAAGATCGAGGATGTGCCTGAGGATTGGATGGGATTGGGAGGTCGTGGACTCACCTCTACCATCGTAGCTGCAGAGGTAGACCCTGAGTGTCATGCGCTAGGGCCCAACAACAAACTGGTATTTGCACCAGGTCTACTCTCTGGAACGGCAGCTGCCAACTCTGGACGAAACTCATGCGGTGCCAAGAGTCCACTCACTGGCGGTATCAAAGAGAGCAATGTGGGCGGAACCAGTGCAGCGATCTTTGCCAAACTGGGGGTCAAGGCACTCATTATAGAAGATCTCCCTGAAGATGATAGCACATTCTATCATATCCATGTCACCAAAGAGAACATCACCATCGAAGCCTGCCCTGAGCTGGTAGGCAAAGAGAACTTTGAGGTGCTCGATACCATGATGGAACGCTACAGCAAAAAAGTAGCTGTCATGACGATCGGCTCCGCAGGAGAGCAGCGTATGCTCATCTCTAACATCTCCGTCAAAGACCCAAAAGGCAAATTTAGAAGCCACGGTCGTGGTGGTATGGGTGCTGTCATGGGCTCCAAAAAAATCAAGGTTATCACAGTAGATGCAGAGAAGTACAAAGAGACACATCTAGCAGACGCAGAGAAGTTCAAAGCAGCCAACAAGATTTTCACCAAAGCATTACAAGAGAATCCTATCAGTGGCGAGGGCTTGCCTGCCTTTGGTACCAACGTATTGGTCAACATCATCAATGAGGCAGGTGGACTACCCAGTCGAAACTTTAGCTCAGGTAACTCAGAAAATGCAGAAGCAATCTGTGGTGAGACCATGGCTGAAAATATCGAAGCCAGAGGCGGAAGCACCACACACGGCTGTCATGCAGGTTGTGTCATCCAGTGTTCGCAGACCTACAATGATGAAGATGGTAACTATATGGCTTCAGGATTTGAGTATGAGATGATTTGGGCATTTGGTGCCAACTTTGGTATCAGTGACCTCGACCTCATCGCCAAGATAGACAACCTCATGGATGATATCGGTGTAGATGCGATTGAGACAGGTGTGGCATTTGGTGTGGCTGCTGAGGGTGGATTGCTAGAGTTTGGTGATGGTGATACTGTCTACAAAATCCTCGCAGAAGATATCCCCAACGGCACACCTATAGGTAAAATCATTGGTTCTGGTGCAGGCTATGTAGGTAAACTCTACGGACTTACCCGCGTACCAGTCGTCAAAAACCAAGGCATACCTGCCTATGAGCCACGTGCAATCAAAGGTCAGGGAATCACCTATGTGACCACCCCAATGGGTGCAGACCACACAGCTGGCTACGCAGTAGCAACCAACATCCTCAACTCTGGCGGCTATATCGACCCACTCAAAAAAGAGGGTCAAGTAGAGCTCTCTAGAAACCTACAAATTGCTTCAGCAGCGATTGACAGTACGGGTATGTGTATCTTTGTAGCATTCCCAGCACTCGATGATCCTGCCTGTTTGCCAGCACTGATCGATATGATCAATGCGAGATTTGGTATCAATCTCACAGGCGATGATGTTACGGGTCTGGGTAAGTATATCCTCAAAACTGAGCATGAGTTTAACCTCAAAGCAGGACTGAGTGCTGCGGATGACCGCATCCCAGAGTTTATGAAGTATGAGCCACTTCCACCTCATAATGTGGTCTGGGACTTCACAAACGAAGAGATTGATTCATTCTGGGATTTTTAGAAGGAACACATATGATAGAGATCACCGTCAAACTGTTCGCCCAATATAGAGCAGACCATTTCAAAATCGAGAAGCGAAGCTATCCCAAGGGTGCGACAGTAGAGGGTGTAATCATCGAAACAGATATCCCCATAGAGCAGTTTCCTATCGGTGTCATCATGGTCAACGGACGACACTTCAATGAGGATTATATCCTGCAAAATGGAGATATCCTCTCCCTCTTCCCCAAAGTGGGCGGAGGATGATATCCAAAGAGGCAGAGTATGACAATCACATTTAATGCCTTTTCGTTTGCACGCTTACAACTGAAAAAAAGAGGTATCGAGTGTGTCAATGTTGAGCGAGAGATAGCTGATGGATCGAGTGCTCAGGATTTTATCGATGCACTGAAGTTGACAGAAAAATATGTAGAAGCTGTTTTTATCAATGGTACAGTCAGACCCAAAAGTACGATACTCCAAGAGGGAGACAGAATCGCACTGTTGCCACCAGGCACACCAGGCTCCTACAGACTGATACTCGGTATCAAAGACATGGGTGACATGTAACATACAGATATTAGACAAGCAACCTAGCCAACAGACTCTTCCCTCCCCTTTTTTTCTCTAGGCTTGGTTGCTTGTCTGATATCTGCTATCATCTTGTAAAGGATTTCTATTGCCACACTCACAAGACAGTTTGCTACAGGAGTATCAGGTGGATGGGTATATCTCTTTGGCAAAAGTCCAAGAGATTGCTCTACTCACAGGAAATGACTATGCCACTATCGAAACACGTGCTCTAGAGCTAGACATCACCCCTCTACGCTACCAACGCAATCAATCAA